>JBOHBA010000333.1:0-5199 GCA_050698095.1 Gaiellaceae bacterium | reverse complement strand
GCGGGAAGGATCGTCTCGGGCTCGAGCCACTCGGTCACCGCCGCCTCGAGCCCGAGGCGCCTGATTCCGGCCGCGGCAAGCAGGGCGGCGTCGTACTCGCCCTGCCGCACCTTGCCGACACGTGTGTCGACGTTGCCGCGGATCGAGCGGATCTCGAGATCGGGCCGCAGAGCGCGCAGCTGAGCCTCGCGGCGGAGGCTGCTCGTTCCGACCACGGCTCCCGGTGGCAGCTCGGCAAGGGTGAGATCGTCTCGCGCCACGAGACAGTCGCGCGCGTCCTCTCTGGAGCAGATCGCCCCGATGACGACACCCGGCGCAGTCTCGGTCGGGAGATCCTTGAGCGAGTGCACGGCCATGTCGATTCCGCCCTCCACGAGCGCCCGCTCCAGCTCGAGCGTGAAGAGCCCCTTGCCGCCGATCTCGGGCAGCGGCTGACCGCTCGCCTGGGTCCGGTCGCCCTGCGTCACGATCGGCTCGACGGAGCACACGAGGCCGGGCCAGGCCGCGACGAGCAGTTCCACGACGCCCGCGGTCTGCGCGCGAGCGAGGGCGGACGATCTGGTGCCGAGAGTTACCGCCGCCGGTGGCGGCGTTGCGCTCACGGGTCGCTTGGCGCGACCAGCCCGAACAGCTCGCGTACGGCGTCCGCGACCTCGTCGGCGTCGCCAGCACCGGCGCGTTCGCGCAGCCGCACGGTGGGCTCGTGCAGGAGCTTCGTGACGAGTGCTCGCGACAGGTGCTCGACCCGCTCGGCCGTCGCCGGGTCGACGTCACCGAGGTCTCGCAGGGCGCGCTCGAGCTCCTGCTGACGGATCTCCTCGGCCCCGCGGCGCAGGTCGGCGAGGAGCGGCTCGACCTCGAGCTCGCGATACCGGCGCCCGAAGCTCTCGACCTCGTCCGCCACGATCGCCTCGACTCCCGGAACCTCGCTGAGCCGGGAAGCCATCGAGTCGTCGAGCCCTGCGCGCAGGTCGTCCACGTCGAAGAGGGACACCTGCGGGACTGCCCCGACTGCGCGCTCGACGTCCGCCGGCACCGCCAGATCGACGATGACGAGCGGCCTGTCGCCGCGCCGAGCCATCGCCGCGCGTACGAGCTCGACTCCGACGACCGGGCTCTCAGAGGACGTGGCGGAGACCGCGACGTCAGCCCAGGACAGCGCACCCTCGAGCTCGTCCAGGCCGTAGGCGGTCGCTTGGAAGCGCTGGGCGACCTCGGCCGCACGCTCTCGTGTGCGGTTCGCGATCGCCGCGTGCGCGACCCCGCGGCCGGTGACCGCTTTCAGCGACTGAAGCCCGATGCGCCCGGCGCCGACGACCAGGACGCGCTTCTCGCGCAGGCTTCCCACCACGCCTTCTGCAAGCGCGAGCGCCATCGAGCTCGCCGTGACTGGATTCGCGCCGATCGCCGTCTCCGCCCGAGCCCTTCGGCCCGCAGCGACCGCAGTCCTGAACAGGAGCGAGAGACCCGAGCTCACCGTTCCGGCTGCCCTCCCCGCCGCGAAGGCGTCTCCCACCTGACCGAGGATCTCCGTCTCGCCCAGAACGAGCGAGTCCAGGCCGGCGGCGACGCGACACAGATGCTGCGCGACGTCGTCTCCCGCGTGAACGTAGAGATGGTCGACCAGGAGCCGGCGCTCGACCCCGTGCGCGCGAGAGAGAGCGTCGATCAGCTCGTCGCGCGCGTCCTCGACGCCGGACGAAAGTCGCGCGTACAGCTCCACGCGGTAGCACGTCTGTAGCGTCGCGTGCTCGACGACGGCCGGGCACCGCTCGGCGCTGAATCCGAGTGCGCCGATGCGCTCGCGCAGCTCGACCGGAGCCGTGCGATGACTGAGCCCGAGACAGACGAGACGGTGCACGTCGCCGCCAACTCTACTCGCGACGAGCCGGGAGAATGCGCTGGTGCGCGCGCTCGGGATCGACGTCGGGGGGACGTTCACGGACGCGGTCCTCGTCGCCGACGGAGAGGTGCATACCGCGAAGGTGCCGACGGCAGCGCGTCAGGAGGAGTCCGTCGTCGCAGCGGCAGCCGCGCTCGGCGTGGACGACGTCGACCGCTTCACGCATGGCACGACTATCGCCACGAACGCGCTCCTCGAGCGGCGCGGCGCCAGAACCGCGTTCGTGACCACAGCGGGCTTCGAGCACCTCCTCCACCTCCGCCGGCAGACGCGCGCTCACCTGTACCGGCCGTGCGCCGAGCATCCTCCACCGCTCGTCCCGCTCGAGCGCTGCGCCGGAGTCGAGGGACGCATGGGCCCCGAGGGCGAGGTGGCGCCGCTCGATCTCGACTCCCTGCCGGAGCTCGAGGCGGAGGCGATCGCGGTCTGCCTCCTCTTCTCGTTCCGCGACTCGGGGCACGAGAGGGCCGTTGCCTCGGAGCTACGGCGCCGGTATCCGTCCGCGCACGTGGTGGCGTCGCACGAGGTCGCGCCGGAGTTCCGGGAGTACGAGCGTGCCTCGACGACCGTCGTCGACGCGTACCTCGGGCCGGTGCTGGGCGGCTACCTCGGAGCGCTCGCGGAGGCATGTTCCGGCGCCGGCATGCCCGAGCCGCTCATGATGCGCTCGTCCGGTGGAGTCACGACGCTCGACGAGGCCTCTGCGCACGCGGCGTTCGCGCTGCTGTCCGGCCCGGCCGCGGGCGTCGTGGGCGCCGCACGGATCGCCGCGCTCGCCGGACACGCGAACGCGCTCTCCTTCGACATGGGCGGAACCTCCACCGACGTCTGCGCGATCGTCGACGGCGCCGCCCGCAGAGAGCACGCGCGTGAGGTCGGGGGCTTCCCCGTCCGCCTGCCGACCCTCGCGGTGCACACGGTCGGAGCGGGTGGCGGGTCGATCGTCCGGCTCGACGAGGGCGGTGCCATCCGGGTCGGGCCCGAGAGCGCGGGCGCGGCGCCAGGACCTGCGTGCTACGGGCTTGGGGGCGAGCGCGCGACGGTGACCGACGCCAGTCTCCTGCTCGGACGCCTGCCGCGGTCTCTGCCGGGTGGAATCGAGCTTGATGCGGACGCTGCCTCGAAGGCACTCGGTACGCTCGATCCCGAGGCCGTGCTCGACGTCGTCAACGCGGAGATGGTGCGTGCGCTGCGCGTCGTCTCCGTCGAGCAGGGGCTCGATCCGCGCGACTTCGCCCTCGTCGCGTTCGGCGGAGCCGGGCCGCTGCACGCCTGCGCGCTCGCGGAGGAGCTCGGGTCGACGACGGTGCTCGTCCCCGCCGCGGCGGGCGTCCTCTCGGCCCTCGGGCTCGTCGCCGCCGACGAGCGCCGCGACTTCGTTCGCTCGTTCGTCTCACCGCTCGAGGAGGCCGGCGAGCTTCCGCACGCGGGCGAGGCCGATCTCCGGTACGCGGGACAGTCGTTCGAGCTCACCGTGCAGCTCGGCTCGAGGCTGGCGGAGCGCTTCCACGAGGCCCATGAGGTCCGGTACGGATACGCAGATCGCTCGCGCGCGCTCGAGCTCGTCGCCGTGCGGACCGCCGAGGTTCGACCGGCGCCGCCCGTTCACATCGAGGGACCCGTCCGCACTGCACGCGGGCCGCAGGTCGTCGAGCTCGAAGGCGCGACAGCGTGGATCCCGCCGGGCTGGTCGGGCGAGACGGACGCACACGGCACGCTCGTCCTCGAGAGGTCGCCGTGATCCCGGTCGAGCTGCAGGTGATCGGCGCCGGGCTGCGCGCGATCGCGGAGGAGATGGGCGCGGTGCTCATCCGCTCGGCCTTCTCGGCGAACATCAAGGAGCGCCGCGACTGCTCGACCGCGCTCTTCGACGAGAGCGGTCGTATGGTCACGCAGGCGGAGCACATCCCCGTTCACCTCGGCGCGATGCCCGAGGCCGTCGCCGCAGTGCGCGCGCACGACCCGGCTCCCGGGGAGGCGTGGATCCTGAACGACCCCTACGCGGGCGGGACCCATCTTCCCGACCTGACGATCGTGACGCGGACGTCGCTCGGATACGCGGTGAGCCGCGCTCATCACGCGGACGTGGGCGGCTCCGAGCCGGGCAGCCTTCCTTCGGGATCGCGCACACTCGACGAGGAGGGTGTCGTCATCCCGCCCACGCTCCTCGACGAGCCGGCGCTCGAGGGGCTCGTCGCGCAGATGCGCAATCCAGACGAGCGCCGCGGCGACCTTCGCGCCCAGCTCGCCGCCCACCACGTTGCCGCAAGCCGTATCGAGGAGCTCTGCGCTCGAAAAGGCCGCCAGCAGGTCGCCGCGGCGATGGACGAGCTCCTCGCGTACTCCGAGCGGGTCGTGCGCGCGGCGCTCCGGGCTCTGCCGGACGGACGCTGGGAGGCGACGGACGCGCTCGAGACATCCGAAGCCATGCTCGAGCTGCACGCAGTCGTGACGATCTCGGGCGACTCGATCGACATCGACTTCGAAGGTACCGCGCCCCAGCACGAGGGCAACCTCAACTGCCCGCTCGCGGTGACGCGCTCGGCGTGCTTCTACGTCGTGCGCTGCCTGACCGCTCCGGATCTGCCGGCCTCCGGCGGCGTGTTCGTCCCGGTTACCGTGCGTGCCCCGTCGGGCTGTGTCGTGAACGCGCGGCCGCCCGCCGCCGTGGCGGCAGGAAACACCGAGACCTCGAGCCGCATCGTCGATCTCGTGTTCGCCGCGTTGAGCGGAGCCGTTCCTGTACCGGCACAAGGACAGGGAACGATGAACAACGTCGTGCTGGGGAACGACCGGTTCACGTACTACGAGACGATCGGCGGCGGTCAGGGCGCCTGTCCGTCAGCGGACGGACCGTCGGCGGTTCACGTCGCGATGTCGAACGCGGCGAGCACGCCGATCGAGGCGCTCGAGCTCGCGTATCCGCTTCGCGTGGAGCGCTACGAGCTGCGGCTCGGGTCGGGTGGAGTGGGGCGTCATCGCGGCGGAGACGGGGTGATTCGCGAGCTCAGCGTTCTCGAGCCCTGCCGGCTCTCGCTGCTCACGCAGCGGCGAGCGCAAGCGCCTCGAGGCACCGATGGGGGCAACGACGGCCTGCCCGGGCGCAATCTCCTGAACGGCGCAGAGCTCCCGGCGTTCGCGACGCTCGACCTCGAGCCTGGCGATGTCCTCCGGATCGAGACCCCAGGCGGCGGCGGCTGGGGAGCTCCGGGTTAGCTGAACCCAGTACAGCGAGAACTCGACGAACTGATTGGCTAAAACGGCTATCCGAGCTCCCGCTTGAGCGCATCAGGATG
>JBOHBA010000332.1:0-2702 GCA_050698095.1 Gaiellaceae bacterium | reverse complement strand
CGCGCCATGTCCACGTTCACAGACGCTCTCAACGAGCAGGTCGCATACGAGTTCGCCGCCTCGCAGCAGTACATCGCGATCGCGGTCCACTACGACGCGCAGACGCTCCCGCAGCTGGCTGCACACTTCTACCGCCAGGCCGTCGAGGAGCGGAATCACGCGATGATGATGGTCCAGTACCTCCTCGATTCCGACGCAACCGTGGCGACGCCCGGGGTCGAGGCTCCGCAGACGCAATTCGCGGATGCGGTCGCGCCGGTCGCGCTCGCGCTCGATCAGGAGAAGCGCGTCACGGGGCAAATCGTCGAGCTCGTGAAGCTCGCACGCGAGGAAGGCGAGCTCGTGGGCGAGCAGTTCCTCCACTGGTTCTTAACCGAACAGCGAGAAGAGGTTTCTTCGATGCGCGACCTCCTCGCGGTCGTCGAGCGCGGACGGGACGACCTCCTCACCGTCGAGGAGTACCTTGCGCGAGAGCAGGTCGGGGACCAGGGTGCTCCGGACGCCGCCGCACCTCCGGCGGCGGGCGGCGCACTGTAACGCGTCCTCCCGCTCATAGCCGTCTTGCGTGGCCCGGGACTTGATGGAGTGCGAGTCCCGCCCGTTAGAGACAGCAGCGGGGTTCGGGGCGTGGCTCCTAACCAATGCGGATCGACCCGATCGCTTTCCGTGTCGTCTTCTGTAGAAACTGCGACAGAGACACGGCTGAAGTCTGTCATCGGAGCTTTGCTCATCGCGGACGAGCGCGTGCGCAGGCAAGGCTGCGTGGGTTGCGCTCATTGCACTGTGTGCAGGCGTCTGCTAGGAGCAGCAACGAGCCTGCTCGACGAAGAGACAGGAGGAGTCGGCGCACGCCGTGCCGTCCCTGGCCTCAAGCGACTGCTCGGAGAGGAGTTACGGCTCACTTCAGAACCCGTACTTATCACGGCGTCGTTGGAACGCTTCGCGCCCGCCCTCCAGGACGTCCTCAACTGTTCAGTCGCCGCCATGGAGGGCTTCATCATCAATCGAGCCCCGCGCGACGATCGCCGCGTGAACCCCGTCCCCATCTACCCTCGTGTCGAGGACAACGATCTGCTCTGCGTCTCCGAGGACAGGGATGTTTGCACGACTCGAATTCGCGAGTGGCAGAAGCACGCGGACGTCTACGCCTACTTCAACGACGACTGGCGAGGCCACGCGGTGAAGGAGGCAATTCGCCTGCGTGAGCTTGCCTCAGGTCTGTAAGAATCGCCGCGTCAACGTCAGAGGAGGGGACCATGACACGAGGCTTGATCGGTGGGACCGTCATGGCGGGCGCCGCCGCGCTCGTCGTGGGGGTGACCATCGCGACGGCGGGCAAACCGAGTGGCGGAACGGCGCTCTACCCTGATCTCCGCACCGTCGTCCCAACCCATCTGCAGCTGGTCAACGAGCAGCAACGGGAGACCCTTCGGTTCTCGAACGGCATCGCCAACACCGGCGCGGGCCCGTGGGCGCTGCGGCCCGATCCGCCGCCGGGGGAAGCGACGACAGTGGTGTCCGCAGTTCAGGAGTTCCGTGACTCCGGCGCTCTCTATAAATGTGGTGAGCAGCCGAAGCAGGTGACCGAGTGCTACAACGTCGTTTCCGAGAAAGTCGCAGGGACCTTTGAGTTCCACCCTGCCCACAACCACTGGCATATCGGCGATGTCGCGTTGTTCGAGGTTCGCAAGGGCAGCCCGACCGGGCCGATCGTCGGGGGAAATTCGATCAAGACCACGTTCTGCCTGATCGACTGGTACAAGCTCGACGACAATGCTCCGACCTCGGAGCGGGTGTTCTTCTCCTGTTACACGAGCTTCCAGGGCATCTCTTCCGGCTGGGTGGACCAGTACCACCAGTCGACTGAAGGCCAGCAGCTGGATCTGACAGGCGTGCCGAATGCGGACGACTACTACCTTGTTTCAACCGCCAACTACGCACGGATCTTCACGGAGACCGACACGTCGAACAACACGGCGTGGGTGAAGTTCAGCCTGACCACGGACTCGAACGGAAACCGAAAGGTGACAGTCACTGACCACTCTCCGTGCACGAGCCCCGGCTTGTGCGGCGAGCGGTCGACGAATCGTTAGCGAGCAGCGAGCGGGCCCGTCACGTGCATAGCGGCGGGCCCGCTCCTCGGCTCACTAGATTCCGTGACATGGCTACCTCACTGAACTGGCTCGGGCACTCGGCCTTCCGCGTCGAGTCCCCGGGCAACAAGCACATCTACGTCGACCCATTCCTGACCGGTAACCCCAAGACTCCGGAAGCGGAGCGCGAGCCTGAGCGCTGCGACCTGATCCTCGTGACACACGGTCACGGAGACCACACGGGCGACGTAGTTGCGATCCATCAGCGACTCGGATGCCAGCCCGGTTCTGTCCTCGGACTGCTTAAGGTCAGGTGTATCCCGCCGAAGCGGAAGGTACCTATCTCCTGGGGGTCCGAAGTTCATTGGAGGCTCGGGGGGCCTGTGCTGTCTCCCGAGACGTTTGCCGAGTATCTGCCCCGGCAGCCTCAGACGCGCTCGAAGGTCGCGAGGAGCGGCGGGCAGAAAACCCCGGCGAAAAGCGGCCGGACTCTGACCACTGCGCTCCAAGTGCGCGGTTCGCGAGCGCCGTTTGCGTCGCACTTCCCGCAATCTGCGACGCTGGGCGGACGAGCTTATTCCGAGAAGCCGGGGCCACCGAGAGGCCCGC
>JBOHBA010000331.1:0-8073 GCA_050698095.1 Gaiellaceae bacterium | reverse complement strand
CTGCGATTGACGGCATTGACGAAGGCCATGTCCATCGGCTTCTCCGTATTCCAGACGTCGGGCGCGAAGCTGCGCAGCAGCGCCCAGGCGAAGAATGCGATCGTGAAGACGGCCTCGCCGGCGAGCCAGAGTCGCAGGCTCGTTCCACGCGGCAGCGGACGTCCTGCCGCGACCCAGATTCCACCCGCGAGGACGGCGAGCAGCGCCAGTCCGAGAAACGGGCTCCGGCTGCGGTAGGGGAGAACATCGACGCTGGCGAGAAGCCAGACGGGATAGGCGAGGAGCAGGAGGCCGAGCGGACGGGCGAGCGCGAGGCCCTGCCCGGGCAGACGCGCGAAGAGGAACCCGGCCGCCGGCAAGGCCAGGATCCCCACGAGCAGAGCGAACCCCCAGAGGAGAAACGTCTCCTGCACCCACTATCACCTTGACACAGTCCGCCGCGAGGCGTGACTCGATCGACTTCCGGACGCACTTCGCGCCCCGAACGCGCCAGAGGCTCGAATGCCTCGGCTAGGGCACGCTGCGCTTCTTGTCGCCCTCGGCCGAGTTGAAGTCGGTGACCGTGTCCGTACCGGCCCCGCCGACGAACGAGTCCGCTCCGGTGCCGCCAGTCATGGTGTCGTTTCCGCCCTGACCCGCAAGGAAGTCGTTGCCGCCCTCGCCGAAGAGCCTGTCATGTCCGCCGCCGCCCTCGATCTCGTCGGCGCCGCCACGGCCGCAGACGCGGTCGTTGCCGCCCCTGGCCGCGATCTCGTCGCTGCCGTCAGTGCCGACGATGACGTCGGCCCCGCTCGTGCCGTTGAGCTTGCCCTGGTACGGCTGGCCGTTGTTCGGCCCACCCACTATCACGCCGTTCAGGACGTAGATCGTCGCGGTCACGCCGTTGCAATCCGGCGCCGGTATCGGCGTGGGAGTCGGGGTGTTGGTGGGCGTGGGCGTGTTGGTCGGCGTGTCGGTCGGCGTTGGTGTCGGCGTGTTCGTGGGCGTGTCCGTTGGTGTCGGGGTGGGCGTGCTCGTCGGCGTGTTCGTCGGCGTGTCGGTCGGCGTAGGAGTGGGGGTATCGGTTGGCGTGTCCGTGGGCGTCGGTGTCCCGGTCTGGAACGCAACGGTGGGCGCGGAGGACGAGGAGGGGCCCGCGAACGCGGCCACGACAACGATCGCCATGACCACGAGACCGAGAACGACAGCTAGGGCGTGACGCCGCACGAAGCTCTACCTCCCCACGTTGGAACACCTCAGTCTCACCGATCTTCGCCGAAGTGTCAAACGCCGGAAGCCCCGCGGCCGACGACGGGCGGGACGCGATGTCGAACCCCTGTTCTGCGCCTGTTTCTCCCGCCTAAGATCGAGAAGCAATGCCGACGTCACGAGACATGTCCGTCGTAATCATCGGGGCCGGCCCGTGCGGGCTCGCGTGCGCGCGGGAGCTGGTGCGGAGCGGCCACGATGACTGGCGGCTCTTCGAGCGCTCGGCGACGGCGGGGGGACATGCCTCGTCGGTCGTGGATCCTGCCGGCTTCACGTGGGACCTAGGAGGCCACGTCGTGTTCAGCCACTTCGGTGAGTTCGACGCTCTCCTGGAGGAGGTCCTGGGCGCCGACGTCTCCGAGCACGAGCGCTCGTCTTACGTCCGCTTCCACGACCGCTGGGTGCCCTATCCGTTCCAGAACAATCTGCGCTACCTGCCGCCGGCAGACGCCTTCGAGTGCCTGCTTGGCCTCGTCGAGGCAACCGGCTCCGACGGCGCTGCGGACTTCGGCACCTGGATGGAGGGCACGTTCGGACCCGGTATCACGCGGCACTTCATGCGCCCGTACAACTCGAAGGTATGGGCTGTCCCTCCCGAGCGGATGTCCGCGACGTGGATCGCGGACCGGGTGAGCGTCGTCGACTACACGCGGGCTCTCCGCAGCCTCGTTCTCGCCGAGGACGACGTCGGGTGGGGACCGAACAACATGTTCAGGTTCCCGCTCTCGGGAGGGACCGGCGAGATCTATCGCCGTCTGGCACGAGCGCTGGGAGAGGGAATTGTCTACGAGCACGAGCTCGTGCACGTCGACGCCGCTCGCCGGAAGCTGCGGTTCGCCAACGGATTCGAGCAGGACTACGACGCCCTCGTCTCGACGATGCCGATCGACCAGCTCGTGAGCACGATCGACGGGTGCCCGCAGGACGTGCGGGAGGCAGCGGAGGCGCTCGAGCACTCGGGAGTCCGCATGGTCGGCATCGGATACGAGCGAGGGCTTGCCGATGATCGATCCTGGCTCTACTTCCCCGAGGCTTCGGTTCCCTTCTACCGGGTCACCAACTTCGCCAAGTACGCCGCCGCCAACGTTCCGGGTGCCGACACGGCGCGATACCGCTCCTATTTGACCGAGACGTCGTACTCGGACCACCGGCCGTCACCCGGCGCGGGCCTCGCCGATCAGGTCCAGCACGGCCTTGTCGAGGCAGAGCTGGTCGACGCCGGAGCTCCCGTCGCCTCGGTCCACGAGGAGGACATCGTCTACGCGTACCCGATCCCGACGCTCGGACGAGACTCCGCCCTCGCGACGATCCAGCCGTGGCTCCAGGACCGTTCGATCTACTCGCGCGGGCGTTTCGGATCGTGGCGCTACGAGATCGGAAACATGGACCACGCTGTGAAGATGGGCATCGACGTCGCGCGTCTCCTGCTGGAGGGAAAGCCCGAGGAGCTGTGGAGCGCCTGAGCGAAAGCCTCTGCGTCGTGATCCCGGTGTGGAACGAGGAGGGGGTGATCGGCGACCTGCTCGCCGAGATCGACCGCGAGGTCCGAGACCGCTTCGAGCAGATCGAGATCGTCGTCGTCGACGACGCCTCCACGGACGCGACGCCGGCGATCCTCGCCGGTCTGGGAGATTTCGGCGGCCGTCTGCACGTGCTGAGATCGGACCGCAACCGCGGTCACGGCCCATCCGTGCTCCTCGGCTTGCAGCGCGCCCGAGGCGACTGGATCCTGCAGCTGGACTCCGACGGCCAGTTCGTCGTCGCGGAGCTCTGGTCCCTCTGGGAGCGCCGCGAGGACGCCGACCTCGTCCTCGGAGTACGCCTGCACAGACACGACCCTGCGCATCGGCTCGTGCTCTCGCGCATCGTGTCCACGGTCGTGTCACTGCTCGCCGGTAGTCGGCTCCGCGACCCGAACGTGCCGTTCCGGCTGGTTCGCCGATCACTCTGGGACGACCTCTCACACCTCGTGCCGCAGGATGCGCTGGCACCGTCGATCCTCGTCGCGCTTGGGGCGTCCGTCCGCGGGTATCGCGTCGTCGAGGCGCCGGTCTCCCACCGACCGCGGACGCGGGGCCGGTCGAGCCTTCGCTCCCTCCGGCTTGTGCGGTTCAGCCTGCGCGGGTTGGTTCAGCTCGTGGTGTTCCGATATTCCCTCCACCGGGCGCCGGGCCCAAGATGACGCTTCGCGTTCGCGAGATCGCGCTTCCGGGACGGAACTCGCTCTCGGCCGCCCTGGTCCAGGTGTGGAATGCCGAGCGGCTCGCCTATGCGGGGCTCTTCGCGATCGCGCTGATGCTGAGGCTCGTCGACCTCGCAGCCAAGCCGATGCACCACGACGAGAGCCTGCACGCGTGGTTCTCGTGGAAGCTCGTGACCGGTCAGGGCTACGAGTACGACCCGACGTACCACGGTCCCGTCCAGTTCTACTTCGGCGCGCTCGCGTACACGCTCTTCGGCGTCGGCGAGTTCGCGATTCGGTTCGCTCCAGCCATTCTCGGCTCGGCGATCGCCGTGCTGCCCTACTTTCTGCGCAGGCAGCTCGGGTCGGCAGGGGCGATGACGGCCGCAGCGGCGCTCTGCCTCAGTCCCGCCTATCTCTACTACTCGAGGTTCGCCCGCGAGGACATCTACGCGGCCTTCTTCTCGCTCCTGCTCGTCGTCTTCGTGTTTCGCTTTCTCGAACAGCCCACGAGGTGGCTACCTGCCGCGATCACAGCCGTCCTCGCGGTGAATTTCGCGACAAAGGAGACGACGTACATCCTGGTGTTCGTCGGCGGGACGTTTCTGATCGCGGCCACCGCGTTTCAGGTATTCAGAGCGCGCCGACACGACCTCGGCTTTCGGAGCGCGTCCATCGTTGCGGCCATGTCGTCGGTCGGCCGGGACGCGTGGATCTGGGCGCTCGCCGCGTTCGCGCTCGTCTACACGATGCTCTTCACGACGTTCCTGTTCGAGCCCCAAGGCCTGCGCACGGGGCTGTACGAGAGCATCCACTACTGGCTGTCGCAGCAGCCGGTGAACCGTGGCAGCCAGCCCTGGTTCTACTACCTGGTGGTCGTTCCGGCATACGAGCTGCCGATTCTGCTCCTCGCCGCGCTCGGAACGGTCGCCGTGCTCCGGCGGCCGACCCTGTTCCGGCTCTTCCTCGTGTGGGACGCCGTCCTTAGCATCGCCGTCTATTCGTGGGCGAGCGAGCGTATGCCCTGGCTGACGCTGCACGTCCTGTTGCCCCTCGTGCTCCTCGCAGGGATCGGCGCACAGGAGCTGTGGCAGCTGCGGCGATCGAGGCCCGTTGCCGCGGTCCTGGGTGCAGCGGGCGCCGCCTTCCTCGTCTTCGGCGGCGTCAATGTCGCCTATGCCCACCCCGCGGACCCCGCCGAGTTTCTCGTCTTCACGCAGACCTCGACCGAGGCGCTTCCGATCCGCGACGAGATCCTCTCGGCGCACCGCTCGATCACGACCGACGTCGACTCCTGGGGCGGGACGGGCTGGCCGTGGGCCTGGTATCTGCGCGACGAGCCCGTCGGCTTCCCCGACATGAGCGACGCCGAATACGTCCCGACCGCCGACGTCGTCGCAGTGACCGATGTCAACCGCGGGCAGCTCGTCGGCAAGCTGGACGGATATCGGGGACGCAGATTCCATCTGCGCGAGTGGTGGGTGGTCGAATGGGAGGACGCGACCCCACGTGATCTGTGGCGCTGGTTCGTGAGACGTGAGGCCTGGAGCGTGAAGGGCACCCTCGACGAGTGGCTCTACGTCCGGGACGATTCGCGGGCAGGGGCTGACACCGCGTCCCCCTGACGCGTCAATACGAGCCCGCGATACGGCCGCAGGAGCACCAGCGCGAGCACGAGGAACGGCAGGGCGTTGAGCGCGTGCAGCACGAGCGCGAACGACAGGGCCTCCGAGTCAGGGATCCCGTAGGCGGCGAGGGCGAGGACGGTTGCCGCCTCGAACACTCCGAGAGCTGCGGGAGACGACGGCAGCACCATTCCCAGCCCGACCGCGATCACGACGAGGAGGCCGGCGCCGTAGGAGAGCCCGAGATCGAACGCGAACGTCACCAGCCAAAAGCCGACGGCCAGGACCAGCCAGGAGAGCGCGGTGAGGAAGAAGCACAGCAGACCGGTCCACGGTCGGCGTAGCCCGTGCAACCCGCGGAAGAGATTCGCGGGTGCCTCGCCGATGCCCCGATCCCCGAAGAACCGCACGCGCTCGAGCCGATGCCCGACGAAGGAGAACGGGCGCTCGCCGAAGGTCGCGAGTACGACGATCAGGAGCCCGATGGCCAGGAACAGCCCGCCGGCGAGGACACCGGCCGCACGGACCCAGCTCAGATCGGGAAGCCAGGGCAGAGAGATGAACAAGAGCAACAGGAGCGACAGGAGATCGAAGGCTCGCTCCACGACGAGCGTGCCCGTGGCCTCGGCCACCGGCGTACGCGCACGCCGGTTCAGAGCAACGACGCTGGCAACGTCGCCTGCCCGCGCGGGCAGGATGTTGTTGAAGAAGTATCCGACGTAGAGGGCGCTTGCGACGAGACGAAACGGCGGTCGCCCCGGCGGCGCGAACAGCACCTGCCACCGCAGCGCGCGGATGAAGAACGCGCACGTCATCACAGCGAGCGCAGGGACCGTCCACTCGTAGCGGCTTGTCTCGAGCGATGACCACACCTCGCCCAGTCGAGCGTCTTTCAAAGCGAGATATGCGAACAGCGCGCTCACGACGAACCCAGACCAGACGGTGATCCGAGCGACGGTGCCGCGCGCGCCTAACACTTGCGCATCGTCGGTCGAACCGGCCCTCGAACGCAACCCGTCGCGGCTGGCGGGCTCACTGCTTCGGGCCGCGCCCGGCAAGCGGAAGGTCTACGACCGATTGACGAGTCCCCTGGCGACACCGCCGGGACCAGTTGTCGGTGCGCGAAATTAGCCATGCGCGCTGCCAGGCGGAGGCGCGACGACTTTCGTGGGGCAGGCGCGAGCGGCTTGATGACGCCCTCTGCCGCGCTCGTGTCGGGGGGCGCGGTGTCAGACACCGCGATAGCGCGGTCTCTCGGGCGCCGCTGACTTTATCGGCCACGCTCCTTGGCTCGAGAACGCCTATGAGCCTGTCGTCACGGGCAATGTTCGGAGGGACTCCCGTGGAGAAGTCGGATCTGTTTCGTTGCACAAACCACTTGACAGGGAAGGGTGTCTGACACCGCCGCGAGAGACCGGTCGATGTCTGCTCACCGCCGGGGCCTGCGAACGGGTTAGCATCGGCCGCGATGGATCTGCGCGACACACCCGAGGAGGCCGCGTTCCGAGCCGAGCTTCGCACCTGGCTCGAGGAGAACATCCCTGAGGGACTTCGCGCCCACCGCGGTGGAGCCGCCCGCTTCGAGGGCCCCGAGATGCGCGCGTGGAGCCGCGCGCTCCACGACGCCGGCTATGCGGGGCTCACCTGGCCCGAGGAGTACGGCGGCGGTGGCGCTCCGTACACGCACCAGGCGATCTTCCTCGAGGAGATGGCCCGCGCGGAGGCGCCGCCGCACGTCGGCGTGATCGGGCTCGGAATGGCCGGGCCGACGATCATGGCGTACGGCACCGAGGAGCAGAAGGCGCGCCACCTCGCAGCGATCCTCTCCGCCGAGGAGATCTGGTGCCAGGGGTTCTCGGAGCCCGGCGCGGGCTCCGACCTAGCGGGCGTGCGGACGAACGCCCGGCTCGAGGAGGGCCACTTCGTCATCGACGGTCAGAAGGTCTGGTCGTCGTTCGCCCACATCGCGGATTGGTGCATCCTCCTCACCCGCAGCGATCCCGAGTCGACGCGCCATGCGGGCCTCACCTACCTCATCGTCGACATGCACGCGCCGGGCGTCGAGGTACGTCCCCTCACCCAGATCACCGGCGAGGCCGAGTTCAACGAGATCTTCTTCACCGGAGTCTGCGTGCCGGCAGAAAACCTCCTCGGCGAGGTCGGCGGCGGCTGGCAGGTCGCGATGACGACGCTGCTGCACGAACGCGGCACTCTCGGCTTCGCGCTCCAGGCCGCGCTCGAGGTACAGGTGCGGAAGCTGATCGCGCTCGCCCGCGACCGCGGCGCCGACCAGCTCCAGCGCGACAGGATCGCGCGCGAGTGGATCGAGGCGCAGGCGGTGCGGTTCACGAACTACCGCTCGCTGTCCGCGCTCATGAAGACGGGGATGCCCGGGCCGGAGGGGTCTATCTCGAAGCTCGTGTGGTCGGAGGCGAACCAGCGCGTAACGAAGCTTGCGCTCGAGCTGCTCGGGCCGGACGCAGCGCTCGCCGACGGGAACGCGCCCTACGGCGGCTACTGGCAACACCAGCAGCTCCGCAGCCGCGGCAACACCATTGAGGCGGGCACGTCGGAGGTGCTCCGCAACATCGTCGCCGAGCGGGTACTCGGTCTTCCCAAGTCGCGCTAGATCGCTAGATGGACTTCACCTTCACTCCCGAGCAGGACGCGCTCCGCGAGCAGGCCCGCGAGTTCCTGGCCGCGAATCCCGAGCCCTCCTGGACGCAGCTCGCCGAGCTCGGCTGGACGGGCGTCTCGATCGCCGAAGAGGACGGCGGGGCGGGGCTCACGTTCGTGGAGGAGGCCGTGCTCTTCGAGGAGCTTGGCCGCGCGCTCTACCGGGGGCCCTACTTTTCGACCATCGCGCTGACGCTTCCCGCGCTCGACGACGATCTCCGCGCCGAGGTCGCCTCTGGCGTCACGAGCTGGACGCTCGCGCTCGGGCCGCTCGTCCCGGCGCTCGACAGCGCGGACCGGATCGCGATCGTCGCAGGGGACGGCATCTTCGAGCTCGAGGGC
>JBOHBA010000330.1:0-2626 GCA_050698095.1 Gaiellaceae bacterium | reverse complement strand
GCCCCATACCTTTTGGTATGGGGCCTCCCTGCGTCCTAGGCCTGCTCGGTTTTCGCCGGCGAATCAGGCGCGGATTTCCAGGAGAGACCACTAGCTCGGCGAACGGCGAGGGGCGCACGAGCGGGGCGTCCCTCGCGGTCACGCTCGAGACCGGACGGCTACCAGCCGGGGGGCGGGAGGACGTAGACAGCCACGCCGAGCCCGGGGAGCTTGTCGACAACCAGATCGCCGAGCGGGGTGACGAGTCGCCCGTCACGGAATTCCTCGAGCCTGCGACCGCCGAGTCCAGGGACCGAGAACGACGCTGTCGCCGGCGCCGTCGAGCTGTTCACGGCCACGATGTAGGTCGCGCCGTTGTAGCGACGGGCGGCGACGCGGACGGGGCTCTCGGTCGACCAGTTCGCCCTCGCGACGGGCGAGAGGAGCGCCGGCGCGAGTGCCAGGATCTCGCGGTTCGCGAGGCGCACCTCGTTGCGAATGTTCTCGGCCCACCAGTCGGGGAAGTAGCCGATGCCGCGGGCCCCGCCTGCGATCGCGAGCCACGTCTCGGCGCGGACAACCTCGGGCGTGGGGTCCTGGTTCTCTCGGCAGTGCTCCATCGGGCCGGCCTCGATCCACTGGAACGTCGGCTTGCCGCCGGTGAGCGCGACGAGCTCGCGTTGCATCCAGTAGACGTTGTCGATCTGCTCGATCTTGCAGCGGACCTCGACCGGGTACGTGTCGAAGCCGATCACGTCTGCGCTCTCGAAGAATGCCGGGTAGATGCCCTTCCCGTTCGCTGGAGGAGCGGCGCGCTCTGAGAAGTGGTCGGTGAGCGAGAGGAACGTCACTCGGCCGTCCGCCTTCGGCTGCGGGAGCTTCTTCGCGTCTCCAACAGAGACATCCGCTTCGTCTTGCAAGTGGAAGCCGACAAGCCCTGGTCCCGAGATGCCGGGCGTGTGGGCATCGACCGTCGAGATTGCGCGGCCGCGGAGCCGGTCGAACTGTTCGTCCGTGTCGGCACAACTCACACCAAGGAAGAGGTTGATTCCTGCGCCGATGCTCGTCGGGTAGTAGGTCGGGCACTGCCGCCAGACCATGCGCGGAAAGATCGCATTGCCGTTCACGCGCAGCGGCGACGAGCTCTCGACAAGCGGCGTGCCTGGCGGAAGTGCCCCCGTGCTCGGGGGGGGTTGCGTCGGATTCACGCCGGGCGGTAGCGCGGGCGGAAGGATGAAGGGCGATCCGGAACCGGCGGATCCGGCGGATCCGGGTGACGCCTCCAGCGCGGCCGGATCTGCCGTCGCGGCGGTCGCTGACGGCCAGGGGTCGGTGCGGAACGAACCGCGCGACTCGGTCTTCATTCCGTTCCGCCATCTGGCGACCACGCGAAACCGGTACGTGGTCGCGGGCTCGAGCCCGGCGAGCGTCGTTCGCGCCGTCAGCGCCTCATTTGCGACAGTCGTCGGAGACCAGATGCCGTAGCGGTCGTCCACGCCCACCTCGAGCACGATGCGAGCGGGATCGGAGGTGCGCCACTTGACGATCGCCGAAAACGGCCTGGCTTCGACGTCCACGATGTCCGCGACCGGCGTTCGGGTCGCGTTTGCGCCGCTCGACGCCAGCGCGGCGACCGCGCCGAGTGCGAGCAGGAGAAGAGCAGCCGAGCGCCGCAGCATGGGATGAACGTCGGCAGTTCGCATCGCGCAGATGTCCCTCGAACGAGGGGGAGGTGTGACCCTCGCTGCCCGTGTCCGCTCTGGACAGATGTTTCTGCCGCCGAGTCGTTAACCAGTGTCTGACACCCGGTTGCTACGAACGCAACACATGTCGTGGAGTCAGGCTGCTTCTCGGCGACGCACATCGGCCGGGTGTCAGACACCGGGTTATTGGTAGCGTCGCGGCCGTGTCCACGGCGGTCATGACTACGAACGAGGGGACGATCGAGATCGAGCTCTTCCCCGACGACGCGCCGATGACGGTCGAGAACTTCACGAAGCTCGCGGGCGAGGGGTACTACGACGGCGGCGTCTTCCACCGGGTGATCCCCGACTTCATGATCCAGGGCGGCTGCCCGCGGGGCGACGGCACAGGCGGGCCCGGGTACACGTTCGAGGACGAGGTCAACGATCATCCGGTCGCGCGCGGCTATCTCGCGATGGCGAACTCGGGGCCGAACACCAACGGCTCGCAGTTCTTCATCGTGACCGCGGATGCGTGCCCCTGGCTCGACGGCAAGCACACGGTGTTCGGCCGCATCACCTCCGGGCAGGACGTCGCCGACCGGATCTCGCACGTCGAGCGCGACACGCGCGACAGGCCGCTCGAGCGGGTCGTCATCGAGTCGGTCCAACTCACCTGACGAAGCTCCGGCACCGCATCGGACACGACGCGGCGGGCCACGTGCGAGGCGGGGGGCAAGCGCGCAAGTTACAGGTTGTCACATGCGCGACCGTGCGGAGGGAACCGGCACCGGAGCGAGCTCTCGACCGCCTAGGCGACTTAGTGACAACTTGTAACTTGGTCTTAGAGGCTCTTGCGGTGCGACTGTAGTCTCAGGGCGGATGGAGCTCCAGGGGAAGACCGCCATCGTCACGGGCGCCTCGAGCGGTATCGGCGCCGCGACCGCCCGCAAGCTTCGCGAGGC
>JBOHBA010000329.1:0-5844 GCA_050698095.1 Gaiellaceae bacterium | reverse complement strand
GGCACACGGTGCTCTGGGACGCGCTCGACGAAACCTCGGCGACCGTGACGGCGTTTCTCGCGAGCTAGCTCACGTACTCGTCGGCGATCGCCAGGGCCTCGTCCAGCGCGGCGAGGCCCTCGTCGACTTCCTCGCGCGTGATCGTCAGCGGCGGGACGACCATGATCACGTTCCAGTGCGTCATCAGGTAAAGGCCGCGCTCGAGCGCCGCCTTCGCGAGACGTCCCACCGGGGCCGCAGCCTCACCCGTCGCGTTGTACGGCACGAGCATCTCGCGTGTCTCCCGGCTCTTCACCAGCTCGACGCCCCAGAAGCAGCCGAGGCCGCGCACCTCTCCGACCGACGGGTGGCTCGCGGCCAATCCGCGGAGCCCTTCCCCGAGATACGAGCCAGTGTCTGCCGCGTTCTCGACGACCCCCTCCTCCTGGAAGGCCTCGATCGAGGCGACCGCCGACGCGCACGCGAGCGGATGTCCCGCATACGTGAGCCCGCCCGGGAAGAATCGGCTGCGCACCCACTCCTTCAGATGCTCGCGGATGACCATCGCGCCGAGCGGCACGTACCCCGAGTTGATGCCCTTGGCGACGGTGAGGATGTCCGGGACGACGTCCCAGTTCTCGCACGCGAACCAGCGCCCGGTGCGCCCGAAGCCGGCCATGACCTCGTCGAGGACAAGCAGGATGCCGTGTCGGTCGCAAACCTCGCGGATCGCCTGCAAGTAGCCCGCCGGCGGCGGGATGACGCCGTTCGTCCCGGTGACAGTCTCGAGGATCACGGCCGCGACCGTGTGTGCGCCCTCGTACTCGAGGATCTCCTCGAGGTGCGGAGCTCCCGTGCACACGGGGCACGGGTCGGGATGACCGGCCGGGCAGCGGTACGTGTACGGGTCGAACATCCGCACGACGCCTCCCATGCCAGGCTCGTTCGGCCAGCGGCGCGGGTCGCCGGTCAGGATGATCGAGCCGTGCGTCGCGCCGTGGTAGGAGCGGTAGCGGGCGATGATCTTGTTCCGACCGGTCGCCAGGCGCGCGAGCTTGATCGCGTTCTCGTTCGCCTCGGCGCCCGAGTTCGTGAAGAACGACATGGCCAGGTCGCCGGGCGTCACCTCCGCGAGCAGGCGCCCGAGCCGTGAGCGAGACTCGTTCGCCATCGGCGGCCCGATCGTGCACAGCTTGTCGGCCTGCTCCTTGATCGCGGCGATGATCTTCGGGTGCTGGTGCCCGATGTTGACGTTGACGAGCTGCGATGCGAAGTCGAGGTAGCGCTTGCCGTCGTAGTCCCAGAAGTAGCGGCCCTCGGCGCCTGCGACCGCGATCGGGTTGATCGCGTCCTGCGTCGACCACGAGTAGAGGACGTACTCCTTCGCGTCCTCGACGATCTGCGCTCCCAGGTTCGGGTTCACCTCGACGATCGCCATCGCACCCGGATCCTAGCGCCGTCGTGCTTGCGAAGAACCGCGACTTACCGCGACCAGGCGTGCCCACAGGACGGGCTCGCACAATGGGGCCTGCTCGACCTGCCGGTCGACTACCACGCCTGCCATCACTTCGAGACAGGCGCGTAGCCGGATCGACGCATCATCTGACGGCTGTGCGCGGTGGGCGTCGGGCAAGGGGGAAGATGCCCGGCGCGCCCCCGCGCACACTTGCGTCAGCGCGCCGCAGCGGGCAAAAGCTCCTGTCCGAACGCAGCTCGCTCGACAAGTTGCCCAACACCGGATTCGGCCACGAGATCACCAAAGCGCAACGTCACGTCCCGCCCCCCAAAGCCGGATACCCCCCACGGAGGGACAATAGACCGAAGCACAGTCGCTGGCAACGGGGCGAAGCGGACCGCTGGGCTCGATGTGTCACCCCTCATCGTCAGCCCGTTCGTCGAGGGCATCCACGTATCGCTCCAGAGCGTCTCGGCGACGTCGCGACTGTGCGATCTCGTCCTCGAGCCGGCTGATCTCGTCCGCGAGCTCTTGCGCGTCCACCTCCGGGTCGGGTTCTGCGGCGAGCCAGTCTTCATCCGGCCAGTCTTCATCGTCCTCCGCGGTCTCCTCTCCAGGGCTCTGCCCCGTCAGGGCAACTCGGACGATCTCGGCGTCTTCCGGAGTCAGACGAGCCAGCACCTCCTCGTCGACGCGGCCGCCTTCGAGCTCGGCCACCATCTCCTCCAGCTGCTCGCCTAGCGCGGTCTCCCTACCCAGCTCCAGCTCGATCGCTTCGCCGATGACGCGCCGCCGCTGGTTCCGGGCCATGGCTTCACGATCCACGCGAGCAAGGATACGCTGAGATTGCATACGATATTGTCCCGGGCCATGGCGAAGACCCTGCAGGAGCGCGAGCCGCTCGCCGGCAACGCGAGCGTCGGCGCCGCCGAGGTGATTCGTCAGGCGATCGTGGAGGGCGCGTACGCACCGGGGGCACGTCTGAAGGAGGAGGAGCTCGCGCGCGAGCTCGGCATCAGCAGGACTCCGGTCCGGGAAGCGCTGCTCGTCCTCCAAGCAGAGGGTCTCGTCGATGCCTCTCCCAACCGAGGCGCGACGGTCCGCGTTCACGACGCCGAGGACCTGGACGACCTCTACCAGCTCCGCGCGCTCTTGGAGGGGTACGCGGCAAGGCGGGCGGCTGCACGCGGATCCGAGGAGCTCGTCGGAGTGCTCTGGGCGAGCTGCAATCGGTTCGACGGGCTGTCGGACGGCGATGTGCGAGCTCTGGTCAAGGAGAACTTCGTCTTCCACAACGCGATTCTCGACGCCGCCGGAAGCGCCCGCGTGGCCGACATGGTGCGCAGGGTGATCGACCTCCCGCTCGTCTACAAGTCGTACATCTGGTACTCGCCGGAGCAGCGGCGGATCTCGGCGCACTACCACCGGCAGATCGCGACGGCGGTCGAGTCGCACGACGCGGAGCGCGCAGAGCTCGTGATGAAGGAGCACGTCTTCGAGGCGCGCGACCTGCTCGTACAACGTGTCCGCGCGCTGGAGGGGTCGGTTTGAACGACGCTGCGGTCCTCACCCAGGCCGCCGAGCGGGATACCACCGGCGCAGGGCCTCTCGCCGGTCTGCGGGTGCTCGAGCTCGGCATGCTGCTCGCCGGGCCCTTCACGGGACGGCTCCTCGGTGACATGGGGGCCGAGATCATCAAGATCGAGCCGCCCGGGAAGCCCGACCCGCTGCGCGAGTGGGGCCACGAGCGCTACGAAGGCCGTTCCCTGTGGTGGTCGGTGCAGTCTCGAAACAAGAAATGCGTCACGCTCGACCTCCGCCAGCGCCGAGGCCAGGCGCTCCTGATCGAGCTCGCGAAGCGGGCAGACGTGCTCGTCGAGAACTTCCGCCCCGGCACGCTCGAGAAATGGGGAATCGGCCCCGCCGAGTTGTGGGCGGCCAACCCGAGGCTCGTCATCGCTCGCATCTCGGGCTATGGCCAGACCGGCCCCTACGCGTCGCGCGCCGGTTTCGCCTCCGTCGCCGAGGCGATGGGGGGAATCCGCTACATGAACGGTTTCCCCGGCGAGCCGCCTCCACGGATGCACATCTCCCTCGGCGACTCGCTCGCGGGGATGTTCGCGGCACAGGGCGTTCTCGCCGCGCTGTACAAGCGTGACGTGCTCGGCTTCGGACGCGGGCAGGTCGTGGACGTCTCGCTGATGGAGTCGTGCTTCGCGCTGCTCGAGGGCACGGTCCCGGAGTACGACCGGCTCGGGATCGTGCGCGGTCCAGGAGGCACGGGGCTCAAAGGCGTCGCGCCATCGAACATCTTCAAGTCGAAGGACGGCAAGTGGATGGTGATCGCGGCCAACGCCGACGGCGTCTTCCGGCGGCTCTGCGAAGCGATGGGCGCACCCGAGCTCGCCGACGATCCTCGATTCGCCACCCACCTCGCTCGTGGCCGGAACCAGGAGGAGATCGAGGGGATCGTCGGAGGCTGGGCCGCGGCGCGGGACGCTGCGGAGATCGACCGTGTCCTCAACGAGGGGGGCGTGATCTGCGGCCCCATCTACACGGTCGCGGACATCTTCGCCGACGAGCAGTACCGCGCCCGCGACATGCTCCTGGAGCACGAGGACCCCGGGTTCGGCACGTACATCGGCCCGGGGATCATTCCGAAGTTCTCGGAGACGCCCGCCGAGGTGCGCTGGTCGGGGACCTGGGAAGAGGGGAGCCACAACCAGGAGGTGTACGGCGGCCTGCTCGGGCTGGCCGACGAAGAGATCGAGCAGCTCCAGGCGGAAGGCGTCCTGTGAGAGTCGCAATCTGCGACGTCGGGCCGAGAGACGGGCTCCAGAACGATCCCAGGATCCTCGAGCCCACCGTGCGCGCAGAGCTCGTCGAGCGACTGGCCGCCGCCGGGATTCCGCGTGTCGAGACGGTCAGCTTCGTAAACCCGGTGCGCGTGCCCCAGATGGCCGGCGCCGAGGAGGTCGTCGCGGCGATCGAGCGTCGCGAAGGCGTCGTCTACGCGGGTCTCGTCCTGAACGAGAAGGGCTACGACCGTGCGCGCGCAACCGCTCTCGACGAGGTGCACTTCGCGTTCGCCGCCACGGAGACCTTCAACCGGCGAAACCAGAACGCATCGGTCGACGAGTCCCTCGAGGCTGCGCGCCGGATCGTCGAGCGCGCGCACGAGGACGGTATCCGTGCCACGGTCACGGTCGGCGCCGCATTCGGCTGCCCCTTCGAGGGCGAGGTCGAGCCCGGTGTCCCGTTGCGCCTGGCCGAGCAGCTCGTCGCGGCCGGAGCGGACGAGATCGTCTTCGCCGACACGATCGGCGTCGGCGTTCCGCGGCAGGTGCGCGAGCTCGTCGGACAGGCGTTGACGTTCGCGGACGGAGCTTCCGTGGGGCTCCATCTGCACAACACCCGCAACACGGGCGTCGCCAACGCGCTCGTCGGCGTCGAGAGCGGCGCCACCGCGCTCGACGCGTCGGTCGGCGGGATCGGCGGCTGCCCGTTCGCGCCGAAGGCGACCGGGAACGTCTGCACCGAGGATCTCGTGTACATGCTCCACGGCGAGCGCATCGAGACGGGCGTCGATCTCGACTCCCTCATCGCCGTTGCCGAATGGCTCGAGGGCGTCCTCGGGCGTCAGCTCGAAGGTCAGGTCTACCGCGCCGGGACGTTCGCTCCCGTCGCCGGCTAACCGAAGGAGGAGGCTCGATGGCGTACAGGCTTGGGGTCGATGTCGGCGGCACGTTCACCGACCTCTTCCTCGTGAACGACTCGAACGGCGGGGCGCAGTTCCGCGTGAAGACCCCGTCCACGCCCGCCGACCCCTCGGAGGGGGTGCTGAGCGGCGTCGGCCGTATCTGCGAGGAGGCGAGCATCGACGTCTCGGAGCTTCGCAACATCCTCCACGGGACAACCGTGGCCACGAACGCCGTGCTCGAGTCGAAGGGCGCGCGCGTGGGGCTGATCACGACGAACGGGTTCAAGCAGATCCTCCATCTCGCCCGCTCTCAGACACCGGGGCCGCTCGCGGGCTGGATCATCATGATCAAGCCGGATCCGCCGGCTTCGCTGGCCGACACGCGGGAGGCCGTCGAGCGGATGGACGCCCGGGGCGGAACGGTTGTCCCGGTCGACGAGGCGCAGGTCGAGGAGATCGTCCGCGACCTCGTCGAGTCCGGCGTCGAGTCGCTCACTGTCGGCCTCGTGAACTCCTACGTCAACGCGGCTCACGAGGAGCAGATCGGGGCGATCGTCGAGCGGCTCTACCCGGGCTTTCCGGTGACGCTGTCGGCGCACGTCCTCCCCGAGTTCCGCGAGTACGAGCGGACGCTGACGGCGTGCATGAACTCCTACGTGCGGCCGCGCGTCGCGAGCTACGTCAGCCATCTCCAGTCCGAGCTGAAGGG
>JBOHBA010000328.1:0-2382 GCA_050698095.1 Gaiellaceae bacterium | reverse complement strand
TCCCGAGACGTTCTTGAGGAGGTTCCTCGCCGCGGTGGGCTCCGCGCTCGACCCGCCGTCGCCCCTCCCGCCCGAGCTCGAGCAGGGCGCGAGGGCGCTCGCCGTCGAGCGCGGGCCGTGGGAGGCGGTAATCCCGCTCGACGTCCTCGCCGCGGCTCCGTTCCCGAAGCTGGTCGTATCGGGCGCCCATCACCCTGCGTTCGACGGCATCTGCGACGTCCTCGAGCGCGAGCTCGCGGCGGAGCGCGTCGTGCTCGAGGGCTTCGGCCACACCGCGCAGCGCCATCCCGGATTCAACGACGTGCTGGCGGACTTCGTCGAGCGCGCCGCAGCCGGCTAGTCCTGTCCCGAGTCACGCAGTCATGCGCTCGCGCGCTTCGTCCTCCTCGCGTTCGCGCCGGCGGATCCGCGGGTTCACGAGCTTCACGATCTCGAGCAGGTAGACGACGTACACCGAGAACGCGAGGGCGGCAAGACCGATCGCCAGAACGACGGCCGTCTCCAGCGGATGCCACTCGCCCCGTTCGCGAAAAGGCAAGAAACGGGTGGCGAGTGCCGCGCCCGCGAGGCTCGCGCACCAGAGCCACATCGTCACCGCTGCCCGCCGCTGCGAGAAGCCGATGTTGAGGAACCGATGGTGGAGATGACTGCGATCGGCCGCATAGATCGGCCGGTTGTGCTTTAGCCGCCGCGCCACGACGAACGACGTGTCGATGATCGGCACGGCGAGCACGAGCAGCGGGAGCACCAGGACGACCGTCGACGCCGTCTTGAGCAGCCCCTGAATCGACACCGCCGCGAGGATGAACCCGAGGCAGAGCGCGCCGGAGTCCCCCATGAAGATCCGCGCCGGGAAGAAGTTGTGGCGGAGGAAGCCGAGGCAGGCGCCGGCGACGATCGCCGCGAGTATGGCCGGATCGGCCTTTCCGAGCGAGAGCGCGAGGATGGCGTACGTCACGCCGGCGATCCCGCAGACACCGGACGCAAGGCCATCGAGACCGTCGAGGAAGTTGACCATGTTCATCACGGCGACAATGAACAGCATCGAGAGCGGCACGCCGATCCAGGCCGGGAGATCGACGACGCCGAGGAACGGGAAGGTGAAGTGGTCGATCCAGACGCCGAACATGGGCGGGATCGACGCCGCGACGAACTGGCCTGCGAGCTTCGCCGGAGGAGAGAGGCCGCGGAAGTCGTCGACGGCGCCGACGACGGTCGCCACCGCCGCGCCGAGCAGCACGCCGCGGCTCTCCCCCGAGAGATCGAGGAACGCCAGCGCGGGTACGAGGATCCCGAGGAAGATCGCAAGCCCGCCCAACCGTGGAATCGGCCGGCGGTTGAGCCGGCGCGCATCGGGTCGATCGACCGCGCCGAGGAGACGCGCCATGCCGCCGACCGCGGGTGTCAGCAACATCACGACGACGAACGCGATCGCGGCTCCGTAGAGAACCTCCGGCGTCGCCCGCAGCTCGTCCAGCATGTCGCGTCGCTACTTCGTGCCGTAGAGCCGGTCGCCTGCGTCCCCGAGCCCCGGCAGGATGTATCCCTTTTCGTTGAGGCCGCGGTCGACCGAGGCGACGACGATCGGCACGTCCGGGTGCTCGCTGTGCACGCGCGCGATGCCCTCGGGCGCCGCGATCAGGGCGATGAGGCGGATGGACGTCGCGCCGACGCGCTTCACTGTCTCGATCGCAGCCGCCGTCGAGTTCCCCGTCGCGAGCATCGGGTCGAGCAGGATCACGTCGCGGTCGGCGATGTCGCCCGGAAGCTTCACGTAGTACTCCACCGGCTCGAGCGTCTCCTCGTCTCGGAAAAGGCCTATGAAGCCGACGCGCGCGCCCGGCACGAGCGAGAGAACGGCGTCGAGCATTCCGATGCCCGCGCGCAGGATCGGGCATACGGCGACCTTCTTCCCGGAGATGCGCCGCGCGGTGGTCGTCTCGAGCGGCGTCTCGATCTCGATCTCCTCGTCGGCGAGATCCTTGGTCGCCTCGTAGGTCAGGAGCAGCGTGAGCTCGTTCACGAGCTGCCGGAACATCTGCGTCGTCGTCGTCGTGTCGCGCAGCAGCCCGAGCTTGTGCTGCACCAACGGATGGGCCACTTCCGGCGCGCGCAGCGTCACGGAGGTGGCTCATCCGCTCGTCCAGCACAAGCTCGGCCTCCTGCGCGACGTCACCACGACGACACAGATGTTCCGGCAGCTCGTGAACGAGCTCACGCTCCTCCTCACGTACGAGGCGACCAAGGGGCTCGCCGACGAGGAGGTCGAGATCGAGACCCCGCTCGAGCGCGTGGCCGCGCGGCGCATCTCCGGGAAGAAGGTCGCCGTATGCCCGATCCTGCGCGCGGGCATCGGAATGCTCGACGCCGTTCTCTCGCTCG
>JBOHBA010000327.1:0-4589 GCA_050698095.1 Gaiellaceae bacterium | reverse complement strand
AGGACGCAGGGAGGGCCAATATTGGTGAATATTGGCCCGACCGAGGACGACGGCATGCGAAGCGTTCGCAGCCGCGCGAAGCGTGGGCGTACTTGCGGCGGGGAGCACTGAGGCTCCGCCCGAGTGGCTCGTCCGCTACGGAGGGCGTCTGCCGAACGCGGTTGCGGCCCTAGAAGAGGCTCGACGAAGACTCGGCGGCTAGTGCCGGCTCGAGCATCGTGACATCGCACTCGTCGTGCGTTCCCAGTCTCTGCCGCATGACTCGAACGGCCTCCGGGTTTTCGTCAATCAGAACGTAGTGCCGGCCAAGCTTCGCGGCGACAGCGCCAAGCGTTCCACTCCCCGCGAAGGGATCAAGGCACCAGTCGCCCGGGCGACTCGATGCGAGCACCATGCGGCGGACTATGCCTTCCGGCTTCTGATTCGGATAGCCGGTCTTCTCCCTACCCGTCGGCGAGACGATCGTGTGCCACCAAACGTCTGTCGGCAACTTGCCCTTTTCCGCCTTCTCCTTCGTGACAAGACCGGGCGCCATGTACGGCTCGCGATCAACCTCGGCGTTGTCGAAGTGGTAGCGCTCAGGGTCCTTGACGTACACCAAGATCGTGTCGTGCTTTGCCGGCCATCGACTCCTCGCACGCGCGCCATAGTCATATGCCCAGATGATCTCGTTCAAGAAGCACATTCGACCGAAGACCTCGTCCAGCAGCAGCTTGCAGTAGTGCGCCTCGCGGTAGTCGATGTGAAAGTAGAAGGTCCCGCTGTCTGCCAGGAGCCGGTGAATCTGGCGTAGGCGTGGCTCGAGGAAGGCCAGATAGTCCTCGAATTGATCGCGATACGCGCTCGAGTTGAGGCGCTCCGTGCGGTAACGCTTGCCCTTGAATCCCGTTCGGTCTCCGTTCTCGTCAGGGACTGTTGCAAGGGTCAGCCGTCGTTGTTCCTTGCCGGTGTTGAAGGGCGGGTCCGCGTACACGAGCTGAAATGTGCTGTCGGCAAAGCCGGATAGCAGGCCGAGGTTGTCGCCGAGCAGCACCTGGCTGTCGGTCGGTATCCGCAGTCCATCGCTCACGGACTGTCGATGGTAGACCGGCGGCCCGACGGCGTGCGCTCGAGCTCGAGCTCCGCAGTTGCGCGGGTTTTCGCTCTGGGAGCGCTTCCCAGCCTGGGTTAGAGCGCCTTCTGGACCTTCCCGGCTTTGAGGCAGCGCGTGCAGACGTACGCTCGCGTCGCCTGTCCGTCGAGGACGAGACGGACGCGCTGGAGGTTCGGGTTGAAGCGCCGCTTCGTGGCAACCATCGAGTGGCTGCGGTTGTTGCCGAAGCCGGGCTTCTTCCCGCAGATGGCGCAGACCTTGGACATGCGGCCGAGCAGTCTACCCGAACGACTTCGTGGCTCTCAGAGCCACGAGCAGTCGAGCTCAGCGCGCCGCCGCGGCCCTCAGCTGCGAGAAGAGATCGGCCATCTCGAGCGCGCTGCGAACCGCCTCGGCGCCCTTCTCGATGCGCGGCTCGGCCTGCTCGACCCGGTCGAGCGTGAGAACGCCGAACGAGACCGGAACGCCCGTCTCGAGGGCCGCGAGCTGGAGCCCGCTGGCCGCCTCGCCGGCCACGTAGTCGAAGTGCGGCGTGTCGCCGCGGATGATGCAGCCGAGGGCGACGATGCACGCGAATCGACGCGTCTTCGCGAGGGCGGTCGCGGCGAGCGGCAGCTCGAACGCGCCGGGAACGACCATGATCGTCACGGTCTCCTGCCGCACGCCTGCTGCGGCGAGCTCTTCGAGCGCTCGGTCGAGGAGTTGCGTCGTCACCTTGCCGTTGAAACGCGAGACGACGATCCCGACCGCGCGGCGGCCACCTTCCGCCTCGCCTTCGAGAACCGCGTATCCATCGGGAATGTGCAGATCCCCCGCCGCGTGCTCGTGGGAGAGCTCGACGTGGATCGGAGCGCCGTCGCCCGGGGGCGCCTCCGGCTCGAAGAACACCTCCTCTGGCTCGGGTTCGAGTGCCGGCTCCGGCGTCGCGACAGCGTCCACACCGGAGGCGCTTCCCTCGAGCGCAGTCGCCGCGTGCGCGCTCGACGTCCCCCAGGCCTGAGCCCCACCGTCGTCGTCTGTCACGTCGGGCTCTTCATTCTCGGTCTTGCTCGACCACTCCGAGAGCACGTTCTCGCTCGAGTCGTCGATGTCGCGGCTGGTCATCTGTCGTCCTCCGGCGCCGGCTCGGGCTCGAGCCGCGCGCCCTGATGGTGGAGCTTCGAGATCGTATGTCCGAGCTTCTCACGCTTGGCGGCGAGATAGCGAGCGTTCTCCGGCTTCGGCTCGACCTCGATCGGCACCTGCTCGACCACGGAGAGCCCGAACCCGTCGAGCCCGGTCAGCTTGCGGGGGTTGTTCGTGAGGATGCGGATCGTGGTCAGGCCGAGGTCGGCGAGGATCTGATTGCCGATCCCCCACTCCCGCGCGTCCGCGGGGAAGCCGAGCTCGAGGTTCGCCTCGACGGTGTCCAGGCCCGACTCCTGGAGCTCGTAGGCCCTGAGCTTGTTCAGGAGCCCGATGCCCCGTCCCTCCTGCCCCATGTACAGCAGGACGCCGCTCCCCTCCGCCTCGATGCGGGCCAGGGCCTGGTCGAGCTGCTCGCCGCAGTCGCAGAGGAGCGAGTGGAAGACGTCCCCGGTCAGGCACTCCGAGTGGACGCGGACGAGGACGTTCTCCGCGCCGTCGACGTCGCCCTTCAGAAGCGCAACGTGATGCTGGCCGGTCAGCACCTCGCGATACGCCACCGCGCGGAACATGCCGTGATCCATCGGAAGCTGCACCGAGACCACGCGCTCGACGAGCTTCTCGGTGCGCCGGCGATACTCGATGAGGTCTGCGACCGTGATCATCCTGAGCTCGTGGCGCTCGCAGAACGTCGTGAGATCGGTCACGCGGGCCATCGTCCCGTCGTCGTTCATGATCTCGCAGACGACTCCGGCCGGGATCAGGCCCGCGAGTCGCGCGAGATCCACGGACGCCTCCGTCTGTCCCGTTCGGCGAAGGACGCCGCCTGGCCGCGCGCGGAGCGGGAACACGTGACCCGGCTGCACGAGATCGTGCGGGGTCGATCCGGGATCGATCGCGACCTGGATCGTGCGCGCGCGATCGTGGGCGGAGATCCCCGTGGACACGCCCTCGCGCGCTTCGATCGAGACGGTGAACGCGGTGCCGAGCGGCGTCTCGTTGTGATCGGTCATCGGGCGCAGGTCGAGCTCGTCGCAGCGCTCCGCAGTGAGGCAGAGGCAGATGAGCCCACGCCCGTACGTCGCCATGAAGTTGATCGAGTCCGGTGTGACGAACTGCGCCGCAATCGTGAGATCGCCCTCGTTCTCGCGATCGGCGTCGTCGACGACGACGACGAACCTCCCCGACCGGATGTCGTCGATCGCCTCCTCGATCGTCGCGAAGGGCGATGCCGTCTCGGGCGTCGTCAGATCCACGCTCACCGCCGGATCGTAGCCCTCAGCGCTCTCTGACAGGCAGCAGGCGCTCGACGTACTTCGCGAGGACGTCCGTCTCGAGGTTGACCTCCCGCCCGGGCTCGAGCTCTGAAAGCGTCGTCGCCTCGAGCGTGTGCGGGACGAGCGCGACGGCGAACGCGTCGCTCGCGAGCTCGGCGATGGTGAGGGACACGCCGTCGATCGTGATCGAGCCCTTCTCGACGCAGTAGCGAAGAATGTCGTCCGGCGCTTCGACGAAGACCCGCAGGCCCTCGCCTTCCGCCTCGACCGACTGCACGCGTCCGACGCCGTCGATGTGCCCCTGCACGTAATGGCCACCGAGAGGGTCGCCCGCGCGGAGCGCGCCTTCGACGTTGACGCGATCGCCCGCGCTGACCCGTCCCAGCGTCGTCCGCGCGAGTGTCTCGGACACCGCATGGAACGTGATCTCGGCGCCGTCGATCGCCTCGGCCGTGAGGCAGCAGCCGTTCACCGCCACCGAGTCGCCGACATTCGCCGTCGAGGCCGTGCTCGGAGCCTCGATCACGAGCGCCCGGCCGCCCGCTCGGTCTTGGGCCGAGGCGACCGAGCCCAACTCGCGGACAATCCCCGTGAACACGGGGAGAAGGTAGCTAGGGCTCGTGGACGTACGCCTGAAGAAGGACGTCGTCTCCGATCGCGCGCGCCTCGAGCCGGCTGAGCGGGAGCGGCTGCGGAAGCCCGGCGAGCATGCCCGGCCCGTCGCCGGCGAGCGTCGGCGCCACGAACACGAGCAGCTTGTCCACGAGGTCCTGCTCGAGGAATGCCGCAGCGAGAGTCGGGCCGCCCTCGAGGAGCAGCGACTGGACGCCGTCCGCGCCGAGCGCGGCCAGCTCATGTTGCAGCGGACCGGAGCGAAGCTCGAGCTCCGATCCCTCGGGTAGCGGTCCTGTGCCGAAGGCGATCCGGCGGGGCTGACGGACGACCGGAACGTCACGCGCGTCGAGCCGCGGGTTGTCCCAGCGGACCGTGCCCATGCCGACCGCGACGGCGTCGGACTGCGCTCGCAGCAGGTGGACGAGGCGGCGCGACTCCTCGCCGCTGACCCAGCGAGCACCGGGCACGGTCGCGCGGCC
>JBOHBA010000326.1:0-4733 GCA_050698095.1 Gaiellaceae bacterium | reverse complement strand
CCTCTATGCCGCGCCGACGGCCGTCAACAACGTCGAGTCGATCACGACCGTGACCTCGGTGCTGGAGCTGGGCGCCGCCGAGTACGCGAAGCTCGGCGTCGAGGGTTCGACGGGGACGCGGGTATTCTCGCTTTCGGGAGACGTCGTGAACCCGGGGAACTACGAGCTCCCGCACGGGATCACGCTGCGCGAGCTCGTCTACGACGTGGGTGGGGGCGTGCCCGGTGGACGCGAGCTGAAGGCGATCATTCCCGGCGGCTCGTCGACGTCGGTGCTCACGGCAGGGGAGATCGACACCTCGCTCGACTTCACCTCGCTCGTGCAGGCCGGCTCCTCGATCGGGTCGGCTGGCGTCATCGTCATCGACGAGCGCTGCTGCATGGTGCAGCTCGGGATCCGGGTGTCCCAGTTCTACGAGCACGAGTCGTGCGGGAAGTGCACGCCGTGTCGCGTCGGGACGCGCTGGCTCACGCAGCTCCTCCAGAAGATCGAGGACGGCCGCGCGTCGCAGCCCGACTTCGACCTCCTGCTCTCGGTCTGCGACCGGATCATGGGGAAGTGCCTGTGCCCGCTGGGCGACTCGGACGCGATTGCGGTGCTGAGCTACGTCGATCGCTTCCGGGACGAGTACCAGGCGCACATCGACCACGGTCGTTGCCCCTTCGACGGCGAGTCGTCGCTCGTGGGGATCCTCGCGCCGTCCGCACTTCACGGCCATTCGCGCGAGCGCGAACGGTTAGGAGACGTGCGTGCCTAGCGCCGGCGCCGACCTCGTCACGGTAACCGTGGACGGTCGCGGCGTCGCCGTGCCGAAAGGCACCGGGCTCGTCGAGGCGGCGCAGGTCGCCGGCATCGAGATCCCGGTCTTCTGCTACGAGCCGCGGCTCGGCCCACCTGTCGGGGCATGCCGCATGTGCCTGATCGAGATCGAGGGGATGCCGAAGCAGCAGGCCGGCTGCACGCTGACGGTCTCCGAGGGCATGGTCATCCGCACGGCCGCGACGTCTGCGAAAGCAGCCGAAGGCCAGGAGTCCACGCTCGAGTTCATCCTGGTCAACCACCCGCTCGACTGTCCGGTCTGCGACAAGGGCGGCGAGTGCCCGCTCCAGGATCTCGCGTTTCGCTACGGGCCGGGCAACACGCGAATGACGCTCCCCAAGCTCACGGTCGACAAGCCGATCCCCGTCTCGCCGCTGATCGCGCTCGACCGCGAGCGCTGCATCCTCTGCTACCGCTGCACGCGCTTCTCGGAAGACGTCGCGGAGGACGGCCAGTTGATCGCGCGGAACCGCGGCGCGCGCACCGAGATCGCGACGTTCGAGGACGAGGCGTACCGCTCGCCGTTCTCGGGAAACGTGATCGAGCTCTGTCCCGTGGGTGCGCTCACCTCGACGCTCTACCGCTTCGAGGCTCGACCGTGGGACATCCAGAACGTACCGACCGTGTGCACGGCCTGTCCCGTCGGCTGCAACGTGTCGGCGACGATTCGCGAAGGGAAGGTCAAGCGCATCCTCTCGCGCAACCACCCGGAGATCGACCGCGGATGGCTCTGCGACAAGGGCCGCTTCACATACCCGCACCTCCGCGCGGCTGACCGGATCACGACACCGCTTCGCCGCGGAAAGAAGGGGCTCGAGGAGATCACGTGGGACGACGCGCTCGACTCCGCCGAGGAGATGCTGCGCGCCGCCGGCGGCGCGATCGTCACCGCGCTCTCCGGGTCGGAGACGACCGAGATCGCGTACGCGCTGGGCCGGCTCCTGCGCGGTGGTCTCGGGGCGCATTCGGCCGTCATGCCCGAGGCGACCTCCACCGCGCTCGAGGCATTCCGCCTGCCTCTCAGCGCGATCGGAGACGCGGAGATCGTCGTCGTGATCGGAGACGACCCAGTCGTCGAGCGGGCGCCGATCGTCGACCTCTGGATCAAGGAGGCGCGGCGACGTGGTGCCGAGGTCGTCGTCTGCTCGCCCTCGGGGGACATCGCGACGGAGCCGGGCGGCGCGGCTGCGCTCTGCCAGGAGCTCGCGACGCCCCGGAGCTCGCTCGGGAAGAAGCTGAGAGGGACTGACCGTACGGTTCTCGTGTGGTCGGGACCGGGGGGCGGCGGGGGAGCACGGCTCGCCGAGCTCGCTCACGAGCTCGGGTTGGACGGAAAGCCAGGCTCGGGCGCCTTCCACCTTCCGGCGACTGCCAACGCGCTCGGCACGGCAGCCGCCTGGGCGGCGTCGGCGGACGCGGACGAGACGAACCCGGAACCGATCGGTCTGCTTGTGGTGTCGGGCGACGACGCCGCTGCCGACCCAAGCGTCCGCGCGCTCGCCGAGCAGGCCGAGCGCGTCATCGTGCTCACGATGTTCCACGAGCTCGCCGGCGGCTGGGCCGACCTGATCCTCCCGTCGACGGCCGGTCTCGAGCGCGACGGTACGACGATGAACCTCGAAGGCCGCGTCCAGCGTCTACGCCGCTCGGTGCTCCCTCCCTGCCCCGACGAGCTCGCGTGGATCTCGAAGCTCGCGGCCCGCTTCGACGTCGAGCTCCCCGCACAGGCAGCCGGGGTCTTCGGGGAGCTGGCCGGGCACCTCTTCCGCGACCTCACGCTGGACGACCTCGGGCTCCACGCGCCGCTTCCGGCGCGCTATGCCTATGAGGCCCCGGCGCCCGGAAGCTCGTCGCCGCCCGTTTCACACGAACCGGACGGGTCACTTCGTCTCCATCGCCTCCACTCGCTCTTCTCGGGCCCGGCGGTCGAGCGCGTGCCGCAGCTCGACTTCCAGCGCCCCGAACCGCACGTCGAGCTGGCGGCCGGAGACGCCGAGCGGCGCGGGATCGCGACGGGTGACACCGTTCTCGTCAGCTCGAACGGAACCTCGCTCGAGCTCCGAGCGCGCGTGAGCAAGAGGCTGATCGAGGGAATCGCGCGCATTCCCGACGAGCACGCCGGCGACCTACACGCGACCGTCGAGGTGGTTGCCATTCCGCTTCGCGGAATGGCTAAAGCAGACGCGACATGACGGCGCACGTCGCTCTTCTAGCCACTTCGACGCCGCTAGGTGTCGAAGTGGCCTGGTACGTGAGCCTCGTTCAGGCGTTCGTGGTCATCAACCTCGTGATGGTCACGTTCGCGTACCTGACCCTCGCCGAGCGAAAGGTCATGGGACGCATGCAGCTCCGCTACGGGCCGAACCGAGCCGGCCCGTTCGGGCTCCTGCAGCCGATCGCGGATCTCCTCAAGCTCATCAACAAGGAGAGCTTCCAACCCGCAGCCGCGATCGACTGGCTCTACGTCCTGGGGCCGTTCCTGGCGACGTTCACTGCGCTCACGACGTTCTCGGTCATCCCCTACGGCCCCGGCTGGGAGATCGGCGGCGTCTACATCCCGGGCCAGGTCGCAGACCTCGACATCGCCCTGATTCTGGTCTTCGCCGTCGGCTCGCTCGGGATCTACGGGTTCATCATCGGCGGGTGGTCGTCCGACTCGAAGTACTCCCTCCTCGGCGCCATGCGAACGTGCGCGCAGCTCGTGTCGTACGAGGTCTCGCTCGCGCTCTCGGTCCTCGGTGTCGTGATCATGGCGAAGTCGCTGTCGCTGACCGCGATCGTCGAGGCGCAGTCGGACGCCGTCTGGTACGCGGTCCCGCAGTTCGTGGGGCTCGTCGTGTTCTTCCTCGCCGGCACGGCCGAGACCGCTCGTGCGCCCTTTGACCTCCCCGAAGCCGAGCAGGAGCTCGTCGCCGGCTACCACACGGAGTACGGCGGGATGCGTTTCGGACTCTTCACGATGTCCGAGTACATCAATCTGATCACGCTCTCGGGGCTCTGCGTGACACTCTTCCTCGGAGGCTGGCACGGCCCGGGCTGGGACGGCCCGACGTGGGCCGGACCGCTCTGGTTCGTCGGCAAGCTCGTGTTCCTCCTCTTTCTGTTCATCTGGATGCGCGCGACGCTGCCGAGGCTTCGCTACGACCAGCTCATGCGCTACGGCTGGAAGATCCTCCTGCCGGTCGCGATCCTGAATGCCATCGTGACCGCGATCGTGGTGGTGGCCGTATGACGTCGCGGCCGCGCCTTCTCGTCGAGGCGAGATGTATCTCGCCCCTACACGTGTGGAGCCGGTCGCGGGTCCTCGTTGGGGCGAGATATGTCTCGCCCCAACCGGTGAAGAGTGGTGGGCGATGAGCGCGCAGCCGCTCGGCACGCTCAAAGGGTTCGCCGTCACGTTCCGGCAGATCTTCCGCAAGCCGATCACGCAGCAGTACCCCGAGTACAAGCGACCCGTGTACCCGCGCTTCCGCGGCCGGCACCGGCTCTGGCGGCACGAGAACGGGCTCGAGAAGTGCGTCGGCTGCTCGCTGTGCGCAGCCGCCTGCCCGGCCGACTGCATCCGCGTGGTCGCCGAGGAGAACACTCCCGAGAGCCGCGTCTCCGCGGGTGAGCGCTATGCGCGCATCTACGAGATCAACATGAGCCGCTGCATCTTCTGTGGCTACTGCGAGCTCGCGTGCCCGTTCGACGCGATCACGCTCGGGAACGAGTTCGAACTCGCCGAGTACTCGCGCGACGACCTGATCTACACGAAGGACATGCTCCTCGCGGAGCCGATCAAGCGGATCCCGGTGCAGGACGCCGACCTCTACGACACGCCGATCCCCGCGTACAAGCGCGACTCCTAGGGCGATGGGGAACTTCCTCGTCTGGGTGATCTGGCTCCTCGCGGCCGGTGCGTGCCTCGCGAC
>JBOHBA010000325.1:0-2116 GCA_050698095.1 Gaiellaceae bacterium | reverse complement strand
AGTCCTGGAGCACCTCGCCGCTCACGATCGCGCGAATCCGCAGCGCGTGCGGGTCGGAGATCTCGTCGCGCGGCACCATCGGCCCGACGGGACAGAATGTGTCCGGCGACTTCCCCCGTGTCCACTGCCCGTCCGAGAACTGGAGGTCGCGTGCGCTCACGTCGTTCGCGCACAGGTAGCCGCGCACGGTTTCGAGCGCGTTCTCCTTGGAAACACCGCGCACGCGGGCTCCGATCACGACGCCGAGCTCCGCCTCGTAGTCGGGCTTGGTGACGATGGGCGGGATCACTATCGGCTCACCTGGGCCGATGAGCGCCGTCGGCCACTTGGCGAAGAGCAGCGGCTCGGCGGGAAGCTCGACGCCCTGCTCTTCGGCGTGGTCGCGATAGTTCAGGCCGACGCAGACGATCTTCCCGGGACGCTCGATCGGCAGCACGGCAGAAACCTACTGGGGCGCGTGCTCTACTGCATGCGAAATCGCGAGAAGGAGGGAGACGATGAAGATTGGCGTGATCGGCGGTGGGCGCGTCGGCACGGCGCTCGCCGCGACCTGGCAGGCGAAGGGGCACGACGTCGTCGTCTCGACGCGCGAGACGGTCGCCGAGACCGCAGCGGCCGGGGAAGTCGTCGTACTCGCGCTCCCGGCGTCCGCCGTTGCGGATGCGCTGACGGCAATCGGCCCACTCGCGGGGAAGATCGTCGTCGACGCGACGAACAACCTCTCGGGAGGCCCGGCCTGCCTGGAGATCGCGACGCTCGCACGAGAGGCGCGATACGTGAAGGCGTTCAACACCGTCTTCGCGACATTCATGCACGACACGCCGTCGGACACGCCCGCGTCGCTGGTCTACTGCGGAGACGACGCGGGCGCGAAGGCGACCGCCGCACAGCTCATCGCCGACGCCGGCTTCGAGCCGGTCGACGCGGGCGGCTCAGAAGCGACTCCCCTCGTGGAGTCGTTCGGCAAGCTCGTGATCGGCATCGCCTACCGCCAGGGTCGCGGCCCCTTCGTCTACCGCTTCCAGAGCCGGTGACCGACCCGACGCCGTTCTAGACTCGTCGGCGTGAGCCTGCCCGCATCCTTCGTCGACGAGCTGCGGGGAGCGCTCGGAGCCCAGCACGTGATCACAGAGCCCGAGCAGCTCCGCGTGTACGAGTGCGACGGGCTCACCGGGCACCGAGCGGTACCCGAGCTCGTCGTCCTCCCCGCCTCGACCGAAGAGGTGCAGACGGTGCTGCGCGCATGCCACCGCGCGCGTGTGCCGTTCGTCGCGCGCGGCGCCGGCACCGGGCTCTCGGGCGGAGCGACCCCAGTGGCGGGAGGCGTCGTCGTCTCCCTCGCGCGCATGAGCCGAATCCTCGAGATCGACCTCGCGAGCCAGCGCGTCGTCGTCGAGCCGGGGGTCGCGAACCTCGAGGTCTCCCGCGCTGTCGCCGCAGAGGGCTTCTTCTACGCGCCGGATCCCTCGAGCCAGCAGGTCTGCACGATCGGCGGCAACGTCGCCGAGAACTCCGGCGGCGCGCACTGTCTCAAGCACGGCTTCACCGTCCACCACGTCACGGGTCTGACGCTCGTGCTCCCCGACGGCGACGTCGTCGAGCTCGGCGGGAAGGCGCTCGACCCCGACGGGCCGGATCTGCTCGGCGTCGTCGTGGGCTCGGAGGGGACTCTCGGCATCGTCACGCGAATCACGCTGCGCGTCGTTCGCGCCCCGCAGGTCGTGCGCACGATCCTCGCGGGGTTCCACACGATGGATGCCGCGGGCGCCGCGGTCTCCGGAATCGTGGCCGCAGGGATCCTGCCTTCGGCGATCGAGATGATGGATCGTCTCACGATCGAGGCCGCCGAGCACGCCGTCGCGCCGGGCTACCCGGCCGGCGCCGGCGCCGTCCTCCTCGTAGAGCTCGACGGCGTCTTGGAGCAGGTCGAGGACGACCTCGCCGACGTCGAGCGGATCTGCGAGGAGTGCGGCTCGTTCGAGTTGCGCATTGCCGCCGACGAGGCGGACCGAGCCCGCCTCTGGAAAGGGCGTAAATCGGCATTCGCCGCGATGGGGAGGATCGCCACCGACTACTACGTCCAGGACGGGGTCGTCCCACGCACGCGGCTGCCGGA
>JBOHBA010000324.1:0-3580 GCA_050698095.1 Gaiellaceae bacterium | reverse complement strand
ACTCGTCGCCCTTGCGCTCCGCAGTGGTCTTCATGCGCGCGACATCCGAGCCCGCATCCGGCTCGCTCAGGCCGAACGAGCAGATGATCGGCTCCTCGAGGAGCGGCGGCAGCCACTGCTCCTTCTGCTCGTCCGTGCCGGCGACGATCACCGGAGCGATGCCGAGCCCGTTGGCGCCGATCGACGTCGCGATGCCGGAGCAGCCCCAGTTCAGCTCCTCCCCCACGAGCATGCCGTCGAACGCCGGCAGCGCTGCGCCGCCGAGCGACTCGGGGATGTGGAGGTTCATGAGGCCGAGCTCATGCGCTTTGGCTATCACGTCGACGGGGTGCGTCGAATGCTCGTCGTACTCGGCGGCCTTCGGCCGGATCTCCTTCTCTGCGAACTCGCGCGCGAGCGCCCGCAGCTCCCGCTGCTCGGGCGTCAGCGCGAAGGAAACGCCTCCGGCGACGCCGGTCTCAACCTGTGTCATGCGTTCTACTCCTCGTCGATTGACTAGTCAGTCAACTCAGTGTAGGGCACCGTTCGGCCACTGGTCAATCGCCCCGACATGCGTCTCGTAGGATGTAGGCCATGGCGACGACCGCCGATCTGCCTGCGCTCGACCCCCTCGACCTCCTCGGGCTCGACGCGCTCCTCGACGACGAAGAGCGCGCGATTCGGGACACCGTCCGGCAGTTCGTACGCGACAACGTCCTTCCCGAGATCGGGGACTGGTTCGAGCAGGGGATCCTTCCGCGCGAGCTGATGAGCGAGCTCGCGAAGCTCGGGCTCTACGGCATGCACCTCGACGGCTACGGGCTTCCCGGTGCGAGCGCGGTCGCCTACGGGCTCACCTGCCTTGAGCTCGAGGCTGGCGACGCAGGAGTTCGCAGTGCCGTCTCGGTCCAGGGGTCGCTCGCGATGTTCGCGATCTGGCGTTGGGGCTCCGAAGAGCAGAAGGAGCGCTGGCTACCCGCGATGCACGCGGGCGAGCTCATCGGCTGCTTCGGACTCACCGAGCCCGACGCGGGCTCCGATCCCGGCGCGATGCGCACACACGCACGCCGCGAGGGGACGGACTGGGTCTTGAACGGCGCCAAGATGTGGATCACGAACGGGACGATCGCCGACATCGCGATCGTCTGGGCGCGCACTGACGACGGCGCGATCCGCGGCTTCGTCGTGGAGAAGGGAATGCCCGGGTTCTCGGCGCCCGAGATTCACAAGAAGCTGTCTCTCCGGGCGTCTGTGACGTCGGAGCTCGTCCTGCAGGATGTTCGCGTGCCGGACGACAACCTGCTTCCCGGCGCGGACTCGTTGCGCGGGCCGCTCTCCTGTCTCAACGAGGCGCGGTTCGGGATCGTCTTCGGCTCGGTCGGCGCCGCTCGCGCCTGTTTCGAATGCGCGCTCGACTACGCAAAGGAGCGGATGGTGTTCGGGAAGCCGATTGCGGCCTACCAGCTCACCCAGGAGAAGCTCGCAGAGATGGCGCTCGAGATCAACCGCGCAACGCTCGTAGCCCTCCATCTCGGCCGCAAGAAGGACGCGGGAACGCTCCGACCCGAGCATGTGAGTCTCGGAAAGATGGGCAACGTGCGCGGCGCGATCGAGGTCGCGCGGACCGCGCGGACGATCCTCGGCGCGAACGGCGTGACGCTCGAGTACCCGGTCATCCGGCACGTCAACAACCTCGAGTCGGTCCTGACGTACGAGGGCACGCACGAAGTTCACACACTCGTGGTCGGCCAGGCCCTCACCGGCCAGAACGCCTTCCGTTAAGCGATCTCGATCTCGACTTGGAGGTCGCCCGCCTCCACGCGAACGGCAAACGTCCGCACGCCTCGAACGGCAGGCCCGCGAAGCCGCTCGCCCGTCGTGACGTCGAACTGGCTCCCGTGGCACGGGCACGTGACAACCGTTCCCTCGAGGCCGCCCTCAGCGAGTGAGCACTGACGATGAGGGCACATGTCGCCGAACGCATGGAGCGTGCCCTCGACGTTCGCGACGGCGATGCGCTCCTCACCCACCTCGAACGTCGCCAGCCTGCCCAGCTCGGGCGCTGCTCCAGCTCTGACCGTCACGAACCCTGCGAGACCCGGTCCCAGAGGACGTTGACGATCTGCCAGCCGTCGCGGACGCGCACGAGCTGGAGGTAATCGACGTACACCGCGCTCGTCACGGTCACTGTGGCGATGTCCTCGTGCACGTGGTCGACGTGAATCTCGATGCCACGTCGGTCGACGCCTGGATCGCGCGTGCGCCCGATCCCCTTGGCAGTCGCCTCGACCATCTCGCGCGCCGACATCGTCTCGACGCCCATCCCGTCCTCGGCAAGCGACCGCTTGACGAGGTCGGGATGGAGCGCGCGCTCCATCCGCTCGGGCACGCCGTCGAACCAGCCTTCGTAGTAATCGAGTGCGGCGGCCACGATCGCTTGCCGAGCCTCGCTGCCCTGTGCCACAGCCATGCCGTCTCCTTCCTCAGAGAAGCTCTGCGATCAGCCTTGCCGCCCGGGCTGCGCCATCCGTCTCTACCGGCCGATAGTCGACCTCGCGACCGATCTCCTCGGCGATCGCCGATGCGATCACCGTCGGCGTCGCAGTCTCGAAGTCCATGCACCGCCCCGCTCCGTAGCGGTCGAGCCGGTGCCGTACATGGAAGCTCTGTTCGAAGTGGTGGCGAAGTGGGAAATAGAGGAACGGCCGTCGGTTGGCGGTCAGCTCCATTCCCGTCGTGAGCCCGCCCTGTACGACGGCGAGGTCGCACGCCGCAAGGTGCCGGTATAGCTCGTGAACATACGTGTGGACCTCGAGGCCGTTGTATGACTGAAGGCTTGCAGGATCGATCCGCGGGCCCGCGACCACCACCATCCGCAGAGCCGGGACCCGCTCCTTCGCCTCCGGAAACGAAGCGATGACGCGGCGCAGCAGGCTGCCTCCCACACCCGAGCCGCCGACTGTGACGATGCACACCTGCTCGTCGTCGCCGTAGCCGAGCTCGTGCCGCAGCCGCTCACGATCGCCGAGCTCGGAGGGGTCGAAGCCGGTGACGTACCCGGCGAAGGAGAAATGCTCCTCCGTCCAGTCACGGATCAGCGGGAGATCCGGGCCGAAGTGCTCTCCGACGATGTCATCCGCATCGCCGACGAAGATCGCCCGGTCGCGGACACGCGGAAAACGCGCAATGTGCTCGATCATCTCGGCGTTGTAGTCAGCCGTGACGAACGCCTCGCGCTCGCCGCCGTCGGCCATCGGCAGCCAGCCGACGAAGTCCGTCAGCCAGACATACGCGGCCCGTTTCTGCTCCGGGTTCTCATGCATGTAGTAGTCGAGCTCCCAGGCCTCGTCGCCGATCCAGACGTCGTACTGCTCCTCGCGGACGAGGTCGTGGAACACCATGAAGTTCGAGAGCAGGATCTCGTCCATCCGCCTGATCGCCTGGAAGCAATGAAGGTCGTGCTCGGCGGACTCGGATTCGATGTGGCCCGACTCGTTGGCGAGATACGCGCTCGCCGGATGCACGCGCTCGCCTCGTGCCTCCAGCACCGCGGTCACTGGATGCTGAGCGAGCCAGTCGATCTCGAGGTCGGGGTGGAGCT
>JBOHBA010000323.1:0-5309 GCA_050698095.1 Gaiellaceae bacterium | reverse complement strand
AACCTCGATGTCGCGGCCGCGTATCTGGGCGAATCCGCCGTGCAGGAAGACTCCTTGTGAAGCTCGAGCTTCACGATCTCGAGGTGGCGTACGGCGGCGTCGCGGCTGTGCGTGGCCTCACGCTCAGCGTCGCTCCAGGCGAGATCGTCGGGCTGATCGGCCCGAACGGCGCGGGAAAGTCGACGACGCTCCACGCGATCATGGGGCTCCATCCGGCCCGTGGCGGTGAGATTCGCTTCGGCGACCGGTCGCTCCGCGGTCGTTCGCCCGAGTCCATCGCGAGGAGCGGGATTGCGCTCGTTCCCGAGGGGAGGAGGCTCTTCGGTGAGCTGACCGTGGAAGAGAACCTGCGTCTCGGCCTCGCGGCTCGCCCTCGCGCGAACGGCTCGGAGAACGCGATCGCCGGGGTCGCCGAGCTGTTCCCGATCGTGGAGGAGTTTCGGCACCGGCACGCGGGTGCGCTCTCGGGCGGGCAGCAGCAGCAGCTCGCGATCGCGCGTGCACTCGTCGCCAAGCCGTCGATTCTCCTGCTCGACGAGCCGTCCCTCGGGCTCGCGCCGACCACTGTGGATCTCGTCTTCTCGACGCTGAGGACGATCGTCGAGCGCGGGATCGGCGTGCTCCTCGTCGAGCAGCGCGCGCAGCGTACGGTCGCGCTTGCCGACCGCACGCACGTGCTCGCGAATGGCGAGCTGAGACTCACCCTGACGCCCGACGACGCGGCCGACACCGATCGAATGGTCGCCGCGTACCTCTCGTGATTGCCAGCGGCCTCACCGACTTCGTGCGTGACGCGCTCGACCTTCAGGTACAGGTGGACGCGATCGCGCTCGGCGCCGTGTTCGCGCTGATGGCCGTCGGCATCGGCCTCGTCTTCGGCGTCATGCGGCTTGTGAACTTCGCCTATGGGCAGCTGATCATGGCCGGCGCATTCGCGCTCGCCTTCGCCTCGGAGCGAGACTGGCCGGTCGGGATCGGGATCGCGCTCTGCTTCGCGGTCGTGCTCGCGCTCTCGCTCGCGATGGAGCGCGTGGTCTTCCGTCCGCTCCGTACGCAGTCGGCGGCGGTCATGCTCATCGCCACGTTTGCGGTCGCTTTCCTCCTCCAGTCGATCGCGCTCCTCTGGTTCGGGCCGCTCGGGAAGACGGCGACCTCGCTCGTCGGGCTCAATCGGCCCGTGTCGATCGGCAGCGCCGACGTCCGGAAGATCACGATCGTCACGATCGTCACTGCCGTCGTCTGTCTCGTGCTGCTCATCGCGCTGCTCAACCGAACCTCGATAGGCCTCCACATGCGCGCGGCCGCGATCGACTCTCAGACCGCGCGGCTTCTCGGCGTGCGTGCGAACTTCGTCAGCACGGTGTCCGTCCTCATCGCCGGGGTGCTCGCCGCTGTGGTCGCGGTCATGCTCACGGTGCAGTTCCCGACGGTCACGCCGACCTTTGCGCTGCAGGAGACGATCCTGGTGCTCGCCGGCGTGGTCGTCGGCGGGATGACTCGACTCCTCCCGGCGACGGTCGGGGGATTTTTCCTCGGGTACGTGTCCGGCGTCTTGGGCGGCGCGCTGCCGTCCAGTCAGAGCCAGTACCTGCCGTCGTTCCTGTTCGGGCTCGTGATCCTCGTCCTACTCATGCGGCCTGACGGGCTGTTCACGCGGGGGCGAGGCCTGGTGGAGCGAGTGTGAGAGCGCGTCGCGAAGCAGTCGAGCTCCTCGCGCCGGCCGCGCTCGTCGTCGCCGCGGGAGTCGTCGGCACCGTGGTCTCGCAGACGAACCAGATCTACTTCGTCACGGCACTGATCTCCGTCTCGACGGTGGTCGCGATCTACGTCTTCGTCGGCAACTCGGGCGTCCTCTCGTTCGGCCACATCAGCTTCTTCGCAGTCGGGGTGTGGGCCGCGGGCGTGCTCTCCATCCCCGAGCAGGAGAAGCCGGCGACGATGCCCTACCTCTTCGATTCCCTGAGCTCGACCACCGTGGGAAACGTCCCGTCGCTGCTCGTCGCGGCCGCCGTGGGCGGCGTCTTCGCGCTGGTCGTGGGGCTCCCGCTCATGCGGCTTTCCGGGCTCGCAGCGGGAATCGCCACCTTCGCCGTGCTCGGCATCACGAACAACATCCTCCGCTACTACGAGAAGATCGGGCCGGGGCTCAACACCTTCTCCTCGGTCCCGGAGACCACCGACCTCGCGCAGGCGACGATCGGCGCCGTGCTCGTCATCGCGGCGGCGTTCGCCTACCAGCGGAGCCGGCTCGGGCGTCAGTTGCGCGCAACGCGGGAGGATCCGGCCGCGGCGCGGGCGGTCGGCGTCTCGATCTACCGGCAGCGTCTTGCCGCCTTCGCGCTCTCGGGCCTCCTCGCGGGCTTCGCCGGAGGGTTGTACATCCACTTCATCCCGATCAACGTGGACTCGGTGTACCTCGACCTGACCTTCATCACGCTCGCGATGCTCGTGATCGGTGGAGTCACCAGCCTCTGGGGGGCCGTGGTCGGAGCGCTGTTCGTGAGCGCGCTCGACTCGGTGCTGGCCGAGATGGAGGACGGGATGACGGTGCTCGGGGGGACGATCGACCTGCCCTCCGGGTCGCGGATCGTCGTCGTGAGCGCGATCATGGCGCTCGTCTTGATCGTTCGGCCGGGCGGCCTCACGGGTGGACGCGAGTTCGCGCTTCCGCCGTTGCCCCGCCGGTCGCGGACCGCGGTGGCGAAGTGAGAGTGTGCGTCGTCGGGTGTGGTGCTGTCGGCTCGCTCTTCGCGGCGAACCTCGCGCAGCTCGACGACGTCGAGGTGTGGGCGTACGACCTCGCGCAGCCGCACGTCGACGCGATCAACGCGAACGGGCTCCGGCTCGTCGGCGCGGGCGAGGTCGTGGGACGGCCTCGGGCGACGTCAGACGCGTCGGAGTTGCCGCCGTGCAACTTCGGGATCGTCGCCACCAAGGCCATGCACACCGAGGGCGCGATTACGGCGACGGCGCATGCGTTCGCCGACGGCGCCGTCGCGAGCGTGCAGAACGGCGTGGGGAACGAGGAGATCGTCGCCCAGCACGTCGTGCGCGTGATTCGCGGGACGACGTTTCCGGCCGGAAAGATCCTCGAGCCAGGGGTCGTGCAGTGGGACGTCAAGGGCGACACGACGCTCGGCCCGTTCGAGCCGAGCCCGGCGCGCGCCGAAGAGATCGAGCGGCTGGCCGACGCCTGCACTCGCGGAGGGATGCCCACCGTTGCCGCCGCAGATGCGCGCCCCGCGCAGTGGCGCAAGGTCATCTTCAACGCGGCGACGAACCCCGTCGGAGCGCTCACGGGCCTCACGCATGGACGCGTCTGCGAGCGTCCGGATCTGCGCGCGCTCGTGACCGCGCTCGTCGACGAGGGCAAGGCCGTCGCGGCCGCCCAGGGGATCGCGCTCGACGCCGATCCGGAGGAGCTCATCGACCACGCCGCCCGCCCCGACGTTGCCTATGACCACAAGGCCAGCATGCTCCAGGACATCGAGGCGCGTCGCGCGACCGAGATCGACTACCTGAACGGCGGCATCGGGCGCTTCGGACGGGAGCTGGGCGTCGCGACGCCGCTCAACGATGCGATAACCCAGCTCGTCAAGGCATTGGAGGACTCATGGCACTGACACCCGAGCTCGAACGCCGGTACGCGAACGTCCGCGCGGCGATGGCCGCGCACGACCTCGACGCCCTCGTCGTCTCCGGAAGCGAGTACTCGGGCTTCGAGGGCGCCGTCACCTACCTCTCGGGCTTCCAGATCGTGCACCGCTACGCGTACGTCGTCGTCCCGGCCTCCGGCGATCCGCTCGTCGTGTTTCCCACGGAGGCCCGCTATGTGGGAGAGCACGGGACGGCCGAGCTTGAGCAGGTCTTCCACGACCGACCCGGTGAGCACATCGCCGACCGCGCGCGCGGCGCGGGGTGGAGGCGCATCGGCGTCTACGGCCTCGACTACGTGATGACCGTGCGTGACTACCGCGCCCTCGACGGACTCGAGCTGATCCCGTTCGACGTCGAGTTCGACATTGCCCGGGCGGTCAAGAGCGAGGCCGAGCTCGCGTCCGTGCGCGATTCCGTGCGGATCAACGAGCGCGGATTCGAGGTGTTCCTCGACGCGTATGCGCCGGGAAAGACGGCGGCGGAGGTGATGGCGGCAGCGGAGGAGTGGTTCGTCGCGGAGGGCTGCGGCCGCCTGACCATGAACATGGTCCTGACAGGCACCGACGCCTTCGCGCGTCCGGAGTTCAAGATCGCCCGCAGGGAGGAGGTGCTCGGCGAGTTCCTCCTGCCGTCGCTCGAGGTCGCGGGGCCCGGGATGCACTGGGTCGAGGTCTCTCGCGCGATCGCGGCTCGAGAGGCAACGCTGTCGGCAGACACCGAGTGCATGCTCGACGCGTATCTCGAGTACTTCGAGATTGCGCGGAGCGCGATGCGTCCGGGCGCAACCTGCCACGACGTCCATCGCGCGGTCTCAGCCGGCTTCGTCGAGCGTGGATATCGCCTCGGCCACGTCACGGGGCACTCCATCGGAATGACGATGATCGAGTTCCCGAAGATAGGGGAAGGCGTCGAGACCGAGCTTGCAGAGAACATGGTGTTCTCGATGCACCCGCACGCAATAGCGCCGAACGGCGAGGACTGCCTGTACATGCAGGACACCTGGCTCGTCACCGCCGACGGCGGCGTTCCGCTCGCAAGCCTGCCGATGCAGGTTTTTCGCGCAGCCGGGTGAGGAGAAGCCCACCGAGCGGGCTACAATCCGTCGGGTGAGCTGGCCGTGGCTCGTGTTGCTCGTCCTCGCGGCCGCACTGGTCGTCGCGGTCGAGCGCCCGCGCCTGGAAGCGCGGTTCGGAGCGGCCGCGCGCCGAGGGCGAGACCGCGAGCGCCGCAAGAAGCAACTCCGCGTCGTCGCGCCCGAGGACGAGAGCGACGAGTTCGTCCGCTCGGTCCAACGCGATCTCGATGCGCTTCCGACGATCGAGGAGCGCGACCGCAAGACGTAGCGTCGGCTCGTCCCTGGCGATCCGACGCTCTAACGAACGCGGAACGTGACGGTGAGCGCGCGCGTGTTGGGGAGGATACGGGCGACGTTCTCCGTGTTCTTCGTCTCCTGGATGTCGGAGACGGTCAGACGCAGGCGGTGCGTGCCGGGCGCGAGGCCTCTCGTCGCGAGCGAGATCACGCCGCCGCGGAACGATGAGGGCGCCCGTTCGCCGTCGATCGACGCTCTGATCGACTCGACGTAGACGCCCGAGCCCGCGTCAGTCGCCGCGACGAGGAGAGGCATCCCGCGCCGAACGGTTCGCGTCTGG
>JBOHBA010000322.1:0-3929 GCA_050698095.1 Gaiellaceae bacterium | reverse complement strand
TACGCGGCCATCACCAGGGACGTGACGCCGCCGCAGAGCACCGACTGCTCGCCGAACAGGTCGGTCTCGGTCTCCTCCGCGAAGGTCGTCTCGATCATTCCAGCGCGCGCCGCACCGATGCCGGTGCCGTAGGCGAGGGCGAGGTCGAACGCGCCGCCGCTCGCGTCCTGGGCCACCGCGACGATCGCCGGCGTTCCGAAGCCCTCGGTGAAGAGGCGGCGCACGATGTGTCCGGGCCCCTTGGGTGCGACCATGATCACGTCGTGCCCGGCGGGAGGCTGGATGCGCCCGTAGTGGACGTTGAAGCCGTGCGCGAACAGCAGCGCGGCACCTGGGTCGAGATTGGACGCGACGTCCTCCTCGTAGACGCGCGGCTGCACCTGGTCGGGGAGGAGGAACGAGACGATCTTCGCGCCGGTAACGGCTTCGGCCACCGTGCCGACGGTGAGACCCGCGTCCTCGGCTGCCGCGCGCGAAGGGCTCCCCTCGCGGAGGCCGACTTCGACCTCGACGCCCGAGTCGCGCAGGTTCAGGGCGTGGGCGTGACCCTGGCTGCCGTAGCCGACGATCGCGACCTTGCCGGAGAGGAGGTCGAGGTTGCCTTCGCGGTGGATCGTGGCCATGAGAGCTCCTTCGTGACGGGTGCGATTAGCGGAGGACGTGCTGCTTGCGGTTGTTGCGGCTCGTCGCCGAGGCGCGGCCGAGCCCGATTCTGCCGGTCCGAACCAGCTCCTTGAGCCCATGCGGGCGCACGAGCTCCTCGAACGAGTCGATCTCCTCGGGATGGCCGACGATCTCGAACACGATCGCATCCGACCCGAGGTCGGCGACGCGGGCGTTGAAGGCCTGGGACAGCGCGATGAGCTCGCCGCGCTTGGCTGCCGGAGCGGAGACCTTGAGGAGCGCGAGCTCGCGCTCGACGGAGTCGTCCGGCTCGAGCTCGCTCACTCGCAGGACGTTGACCAGCTTGTGCATCTGCTTCTCGATCTGCTCGAGTGGGTGCTGCTCGCAGTCGACACGAAGCGTGATCCGCGAGACGTCGCGCCGCTCGGTCGGGCCCACCGCGAGGCTCTCGATGTTGAACCCGCGGCGGGCGAACATGCTCGAGATGCGCATGAGCGCACCCGGCTTGTTCTCCAGCAGCACGGAGAGCGTGTGCCTCACAGGGCCTCCACCTCGACCGCGCCTTGATCCTGATACTCCACGAGATCGAGCGCGGCTGCGCCGGCCGGGATCATCGGGAAGCAGTGCTCGCGTGGATCGACGCGGGCGTCCACGACTGCCGTGCGCCCGCACGAGATCGCCTCCTCGAGCGCGCCTCCGAGCTCGTCCTCGCTCTCGACCGTGAACCCGACCGCTCCGTAGGCCTCCGCGAGACGCGCGTAGTCCGGGATGTGGTGCGTCAGGTTCACGTGGGAGAAGCGCTCGTCGAAGAACATGTCCTGCCACTGGCGAACCATCCCGAGGTAGCCGTTGTTCACGATGACCACCACGATCGGGAGATCCTCGAGGACAGCGGTCGCGAGCTCCTGCCCCGTCATCTGGAAGCAGCCGTCCCCGTCGACGCAGACGACCGTCGCTTCAGGACGCGCGGCCTTGGCGCCGATGGCGGCGGGCACCCCGTACCCCATCGTCCCGAGCCCTCCCGAAGTGATGAAGGACCGCGGCCGATCGCAGAGCAGGTACTGCATCGCCCACATCTGGTGCTGGCCGACGCCCGTCGTCCAGATGACGTCGCGCCCGGCGCCGAGCTCCTGCAGCGTCTCGAGCACGAGCTGCGGCTTGAGCATGTCGCCGTCCGAGCCGTAGCGGAGCGGGAACTCCTCGCGCCAGGCGGCGAGCTGGCGCAGCCATTGCTCGGTCGGTGGGGCGGCAGCCCCGGCCCCGTGGAGTGCGCGCAGCTCGTCCGCGAGGTCGCCGAGAACCTGTTTCAGGGGCCCGACGACCGGGATGTCCGCCTGGCGGAGCTTGCCGATCTCCGCCGAGTCGACGTCCAGGTGGATGACCGTGGCGCCGGGGGCGAAAGCCGAGAGCTTGCCGGTGACTCGGTCGTCGAAGCGCGCGCCGACGGCGACGAGGAGATCGCACTTGTTCATGGCCCAGTTCGACCACTTCGGGCCGTGCATGCCCGGCCAGCCGAAGTGGAGCTCGTGGGACTCGGGGAAGCTGCTCTTGCCCATGAGCGTCGTAACGACGGGCAGCTGCCCCACCTCCGCGAGCTCGAGGAGCTCCGTGCACGCGTCCGCGTTCAGGACGCCTCCCCCCACGTACAGCACGGGCCGCTCCGCCTTGGCGAGAGCCTCCGCGGCGACCTTGATCTGGCGAGGATGACCTTGACGCGGCGGCTTCCAGCCGGGCAGGTCCACCTCGTCCGGATACACGAAGTCGAGCGCGGCCTCCTGCACGTCGCGCGGCACGTCGACGAGGACGGGGCCGCAGCGGCCGGTACTCGCGACGTGGAACGCGGCTTTGATGGCGTGCGGCAGCTCCTCCACGTCCTGCACGAGCCACGAGTGCTTGACGACGGGGATCGTGATCCCGGTGATGTCGCACTCCTGGAACGCGTCGGTTCCGATCAGGTGCGATCGCACCTGGCCCGTGATGCACACGAGCGGCGTCGAGTCCATCCAGGCGTTGGCGATCGGCGTCACGAGATTCGTCGCGCCTGGACCGGAGGTCGCGATCGCCACACCGACCCTCCCGGTTGCGCGCGCGTAGCCCTCGGCCATGTGACCCGCGCCCTGCTCGTGGCGGGCGAGGACGTGCCGCACCGTCGTCCCGCGCGCGAACGCGTCGTAGGTGGGCAGGATCGCGCCGCCCGGAAGCCCGAAGACGACATCGACGCCTTCGGCCTCGAGCGAGCGCAGGATCGCATCGGCGCCGTTCGGCTTCACGCCATGGCCTCCCGATAGAACTCGGCGCTCGTCAGCGCGGACGCCAGCCCGGAGAGGACGTCGTCGGCGAACTCGCGCGTGGTGGCGCCGACGCCGGTCGTAACCGTGTCGGGGGTGCCCAGACCGTCGGAGCACGCCTGCAGGACTGCGCCCGACAGCGTCTCGGCGGCACGCCTCTCTCCGAGACCCTCGCCGAGCAGGAGCGCCGCCGCGAGCAGCATCGACGCGGGGTTTGCGACACCCTGGCCGGCGATGTCCTCCGCCGCTCCGTGCGCGGGCGCGAAGACGCTCGGCCCGGTGCGCGCAAGACGGCCGGATGCGACGACTCGTGCGCGATGGCTGTGCGCCATGAGTCCGACGAGCGGATCGGCAAATGGCGCGGGAGTGACGACGACGTCGAATCGGCCCGGGTCGAATGCCAGCCCCGATACGGCCGCGTTCATCGGCATGAGCTCTACGAGAACACCCGGATGGCCTGCCGCCTCTGCCTTGACCAGAGACCTCCAGTCGGTGTCGCCACCCACTGCGGTGACGCTCGCGCGGCTCGAGCGCGCGATGTCGAAGGCCCGTTCGAGCGCCCACTGGGGCGCCGCGTCGCCGAGGGGGCTCACGACGGTGACGGCGCCTCGCGGGGCGTAGACCACCCGGTCGACGCGAGCACGCAGATCGAGCTCGGACTCGACGCCGGCGAGGGCTGGCTCGTTGGCAGCGCCGACGAGGATGGCCTGGGCGTCGAGCGTCGCGCGTCTCGTCTCCGTCGGCAGCGAGCGACCGGACTGCGCGAACGCCTCGGCGCCGAACGGTCGGTGAACCTCGTCGATGCGGAACCCGTGCAGCCGAGCGACGTGAGCGAACGCGCGGCTCGCCTCGGCCATCACCTCGGCCCCGACCCCGTGGCCCGAGAGGCAGGCGACGGTATACCGCGTCGGGTTCGTCATAGCGTCGTGTCGAAGATCGTGATCCTGCGTCGTGCCACTTTTCTGCTCCTCCTGTCGGGTCACCCGAGGACGCACCTCTGGTGCTGGTTCGGTGGAC
>JBOHBA010000321.1:0-4501 GCA_050698095.1 Gaiellaceae bacterium | reverse complement strand
CCGTCGGGATCGCAAGGACGAAGTTCCTCGCAAAGGTGGCGAGCGGGGTTGCGAAGCCGGACGGTCTGCTGGCAGTGCCTCCAGAAGACGAGCTCGCCTTCCTCCACCCGCTGCCGGTCGAGCGACTCTGGGGAGTCGGGCGGGTCACCGCATCGAAGCTCCACGGGCGAGGGATCGCCACCGTCGGGCAGGTCGCGCGGCTCGACGAGGAGGTGCTCATCGCGATGCTCGGGCGCGCATCGGGACGCCACCTGCACGCTCTCGCCCATAACCGCGACCCGCGCATCGTGCGAGTCGGTCGCCGCCGACGATCGATCGGGGCGCAGCGGGCACTCGGTCGGCGATCGAAGTCGTTTGAGGAGATTGACTCGTCAGTCATAGCACTCGTCGATCGGGTAGCGCGACGACTGCGATCCGGGCGGAGGCTTTGTCGGACGGTCGTTCTTCGGCTGCGGTTCGACGATTACTCGCGGGCGACACGATCGACCACGATGCCTCGATTGACTGATCAGTCACAGACAATCCTCGACACGACGCGCAGCCTGCTCGCCGCCGCCGTGCCCCTCATCGAGGACCGCGGGCTCACGCTGGTCGGGATCTCGCTGACCAACATCGAGGATGCGAACAGCAGACAGCTGTCGCTGACGGACAACTGGCGGCCGGATGCGCTCGACGCCGCGCTCGACGAGGTCAAGGATCGCTACGGATCGGACGCCGTCACGCGGGCCGTGCTCGTCGGCCGCGCTCCCGGCGTCGTGATGCCGCTCCTACCCGACTAAGAGCTTCTAACGTAATGGTCGCCCGTCGCTGGCCGGATGCTGGACGTCGTGAGGCAAGGACGCAGGGAGCGCCCATATCCGCAGCGATATGGGCGCGACTGAGGACGCAGCATCACGGCGTCCAGCGCCGGTCAGCGACATGGCCGTTCATTGCGTTAGGAGCTTCTAGCCTCGAAAGAACAAAAAAGGGACTGGAGCAGGGTGCCGCCAAACCCCCCGCTCCCGTCCCGGGCAGGCCCCTCTTGCGGAGGAACCGCTCATGCTCCGTCTTCGAACCTCACGCGAGCGGCCGCCGCATCGTCGCCCGCTGTGAGTGATCCGCACTATCCATGATTGCCTCGCGCCGAGCGTCACCCAGGGGGAGTTGACTGATCCCCCGAACGTTGTTGACTCGGTCGCTTGACCGCCCGAGCGGCGCTCCAAGCGGCCCGACGCCACGCCAGCTCAGCGAGCGACCCGCACGGGCGACCAGTCGACGGAAACGGCGTCATGGGAACCGCGCCCGCGCTCTAACCGCGCCGGACCACCGAGACGCGCTACCCGGGGAGAGCGGATCCGGGCCTTCAACCGGGCCGCCGTGATGGAATGCCCCGGTGAGCCGCTTCCTCGATCGCCTCGCGAGCGGACCGCCCATCGTCGCCGACGGTGGGATGGGTGCGCTCATCGGCGCGGCCGTCCCGCGCCTGCGCTGCCCCGAGGAGGCGAACCTGCGCGCGCCGAGGGCCGTCGTCTCGCTGCATGTCAGCTTCGTCAACGCGGGAGCCGAGCTGATCGAGGCGAACTCGTTCGGGGCGAACCGAGCGAAGCTCCGGCAGCACTTCCTCGAAGACGAGCTGGAGGCGATCAACTCGACCGCGATCAAGCTGGCCCGGGAGGCACGGGAGGTCGCGGGCCGGGAGGTGTTCATCGCAGGCTCGATCGGCCCGCTCGGTCAGAGCGCGACCTCGCGAATCCGACGTGAGCTCTTCGCCGAGCAGGCGAGCGTCCTCGAGGGACGGGGCGCCGACCTCTTCGCCATCGAGACGTTCTACGACCTCGACGAGCTCGAGGACGCGATCGATTCCGTGCGCTCGGTCTCGAGCCTCCCAATCGTCGCGCTCATGACCTTCGACGAGACTGCGGAGACGCTCGCGGGCGTCACGGCCCGCGAGGCGGCCGAGCGCCTTCGCACGCTCGACGTCGCCGCAATCGGCGCCAATCACGGGAGCGGGCTGCTCGCCGCACTCGCAGCGCTCGAGCAGATGAGCGGCGACCTGCCGCTCGCGACGATGCCCAACATCGGGCTGGCGAGCCTCGCCGGCGGGCGCGTCATCTATCCGCACGCGACGCCGGAGTACTTCGCAGAATTCGCGGCCCACGCCCGCGACCTCGGGGCACAGCTCATCGGCGGCTGCTGCGGCACGACGCCGGCGGAGATCGCGGCGATTCGGTCCGCCATAGACGAAGCGCACAAACCACGAGCGCCCCTCCGGTTCGCGGAGCGCGAGCTCGTGACGAGCCTCGGGGAAGAGCTCCGCGAGACCGGGCTCGCGCGCGCGCTGCGCGAAGGTGAGTGGGTCGTCTCGGTGCAGCTCGATCCACCGCTGGGAAGCTCGCGCCGCGGTCTTCTCGACACGGCGCGTTCCCTGGGGGAGTCGGGCCTCGTCGGCTTCGTCGACATCAACGACAACGCGACCGCCCGCGCGGGGATGAGCTCGCTCATGGTGTCGGCGGCGATCGAGCGCGAGTGCGGAATCGAGACTATCCCACACCTGACGACGCGGGACTGGACGGTCATGGGGCTCGAGTCGATGCTCCTGGGCGCCCATGCGGACGGGGTACGAAACGTTCTCGCGATTACCGGAGACCCCCCGGAGGTCGGCGACTACCCGGGGGCACAGGGTGTCTACGAGATCGACGCGATCGGTCTCACGCGCCTCGTCTCCCAGCTCAACCTCGGAGAGGATTTCAACGGCCGGCCGATCGACGCCCCGACGTCATTTTTCGCAGGCGTGGCCGTCAACCCGACCGCAGAGGACATGACGCTCGAGATCGAGCGGTTCCGCGAGAAGCTCGCGGCGGGTGCGCGGTTCGCGATGACACAGATCGTCTTCGAGCTCGACTCGCTCAACCGCTTCGCCGACCGCCTCGGCGGCGCCTGGCCGATCCCGGTCCTGGTGGGCGTGTTCCCGCTGACGAGCCATCGGCTCGCCCTCCGCCTGCACAACGAGGTTCCGGGCATCGTCGTCCCGGAGGAGCTGCAGTCGGCGCTCGACCGTGCGGGAGCAACCGCGCCGGAGATCGGGATGGCACACGCGAAGGAGCTCATCGACGCGACGCGCGAGCGCTTCGACGGAGTCTACGTCGTCGCTCCCTACAGGCGTCCGCTGGCCGTGCTCGAGCTGCTCACGCCGTAGCGTTCGACCCCACGGCCTGCGTCAGAGCGCTACGCGGATCCCGCAGCCCGGCCGCCTCCCTCAGGAGCTCCGCCTTGTCCGTTCGCTCCCACGTGAAGTCGTGGTCGTCGCGGCCGAAGTGGCCGTACGCTGCCGTCTTCGCGTAGATGGGGCGCCGGAGGTCGAGGTCGCGCAGGATCGCCGCGGGCCTCAGGTCGAAGTGCTCGACGACGAGCTCGCGGATGCGTGCGACGGGGATCACCTCTGTGCCGAAGCACTGCACCTGGATCGAGAACGGGTGCGCGATCCCGATTGCGTAGGCGACCTGCAGCTCACACCGGTCCGCAAGACCCGCGGCCACGATGTTCTTCGCGACATAGCGCGCCGCATACGCCGCCGAGCGGTCGACCTTCGTCGGATCCTTGCCGGAGAAAGCGCCTCCGCCGTGGCGCGCCGAGCCGCCATACGTGTCGACGATGATCTTTCGCCCGGTGAGGCCGGTGTCCCCCATCGGGCCCCCGACCACAAAGCGCCCGGTCGGGTTCACGTAGACGAAGTCCTTGTGCTCGAGCCGCGCTTCGTCGTACATGTCGCGCGGCAGGATCGGGTGCAGCACACGCTCGATCAGGTCCGGCTTGATGAGCGACTCCGCGTCGAGGTCGTCGGCATGCTGCGTCGAGATGAGGACGCGCTCGATCTCGACCGGGCGCTGGTTGCCATGCTCGTCCACCTCGTAGCGAACGGTGACCTGAGCCTTGCCGTCAGGCCGCAGGTACGTGAGCTCGTCCGCCTTGCGCACCTCGGCGAGCCGCTTGCAGATGCGATGCGCGAGCATGATCGGGAGCGGCATGAGCTCGCTGGTCTCGCGACACGCGTACCCGAACATCATTCCCTGGTCCCCGGCGCCGAGCCGGTCGAGCGGATCGTCGTCGTCGGGATCGTGCTGCGACTCGTACGATGTGTCGACGCCCTGGGCGATGTCCCCCGACTGCTCGTCGACGGCAACGATGACGCTGCAGGTCGCCGCGTCGAAGCCGTACTCGGCGCGCGTATAGCCGATCTCCGCGATCTTGGCGCGTACGACGCGCGGGATGTCGACGTACGTCGACGTCGTGATCTCGCCGCCGACGAGCGCGAGGCCCGTCGTCAGGAAGGTCTCGCACGCGACGCGCGCGTGGGGGTCGTCCGCCAGGATCGCGTCGAGGACGGCATCCGAGATCTGATCGGCGACCTTGTCGGGATGTCCCTCCGTGACAGATTCGGAGGTGAAGTGAAACCCGTCGTTCGTCATGGCTCGGCGCTCCTAGCTCGATACCGGGGGCCGGCAAGGGCAGGAAAGAAGACGTG
>JBOHBA010000320.1:0-5197 GCA_050698095.1 Gaiellaceae bacterium | reverse complement strand
CTCGTCGCCGCCCCAGCGCGCGACGACATCGGCCGAGCGAGTTCCCATGCGAATCCGTCCGACGACGAGTCGGAGCGCCTCGTCTCCACCAAGGTGGCCGTGGCGCTCGTTCAGTAGCCGGAAATGGTCGATGTCGCACAGGATGAGCGCGGCCGGTCGCTCGCCCCGAAGAACGCTCTCGTGCTCGCGCGCGAGCACGGCTTCGAACGCGATCCGGCTCAGCGCGCCGGTGACTGGATCGGTGAGGCGTGCCCGGCGCTCCCGCTCGACGAGCGCCCGCTGACTCGTCAGGGCCCACGCAACGAACGCGATGACGCCGAGCGCGGAGCCGAGTGCCAGCGACGTGAGACCGGGCGACGAGGGGAACGTCTGAGAGAGAAGCACGAGGAGTGGAGCCCAGACGGCAAGCTCTCCGACGTCGACCAGGACGGCGTCGGTGAGCCGGTGAACATTCCACGATCCTCGATCGACCTGTACGAGCGCGAGCCCGGCGGCGCTGATCACGACGTACGCGACGCCGGCGACCGCGACCGCTGCGACCAGCGGGATTGCTCCCGACCGCCACCCGCTCCCGAGCATGCCTGCAGCGAAGCCGTGCAGCATCGCGAGGCCGCCGTACGCGCTTCTCCGACGCCAGACGGCGTTCACGTCTCCGAGCCCGGCGCCGATGCCGGCGAGGACCCCGGCGAGCGGGCCGCCGACGATTCCCGCAAGGAGCACCGTCGGCGCCTCGAACGAGACCGTCGTTCTCGCGCCGACCGCCAGTGGAAAGAGCCCGTACGCGGCGCAGATCAGCGGCAGGACGACCAGCGTCCAGACCGAGAGCTGCGGCGGCGCGGCATCGCCGGCCAGCCAGATGCCGAGAAGAGCGGCCGCGGCGAGGGGAAAGCCGATTGCCACACGTGTGCCCGCGCGCGGTCCACTGGGCGCAGGGCTGCGCCCAGCCTCGTGCTCCGATGGCCGCACGTCCGACGACATCTCTGGTTCAAAGAGTGCACGCACAGGAGCGACGGCACGTCCCCCCTCGCGGGGTGATCCGTCCCTCGATCGAGCGAGCGCGCGGCGACCTGACATCCGCCTCACCGTGCCCCTCGAGAGACGTCGTCACCCATCCAGGGGTTTTCGTCCACGCGACGCAGCACGATGTTTTTGGAAAACCACCGCCTGATGCCGCCAGAGACCCTTTCCAAACGAGCGCGCGGTCGCCCCTGTGTGTTCTCCGACGAGATGCTCCAGGGCGCCGCCGGATTCTCGTACGCGCGCCGCGTCACGACGCGCCGCGGAGCGCAGGACCTCGTCTACCGCATGTTCGCCGTGGCGGCGATCGAGCTCTATCGGGAGGCCTACCCCGAGGAGGCGGCGCCGCTCGACTGGTTGCTCATGCCCAGGCGACACACCTTGCTCACGGAACTCGGTCGCGTTGCCCACCCCCGGTCGAACGGCGACGGGCAGCTCGGCTGGAGCGAGCGTAACGTCTCCCGGCTCATCCGCGCTGCTCTCGTTGTGGCCGAGGCCAAGCCGCCGGCGAAGGACGGTGTGGCGATGATCCGGGACCTCCGCCGGCGTGAGGGCGGCGAGTCGCACGCATAGCCCCGTCAGAAGCGAAGGGGGACCTTGCGGAACGCGAGATAGAAGCCGACGTCGTACACGCTCTTGAGCGCGCCGGCGATCAGGAACGGCGCTCCGATTCCGACTCGGAGCGCAGCTCCCGCGAGCAACGGTGAAACAGGCCGCGCGAGGGTGCGGGCGACGTTCGTGTAGGCCGCGGCCGCCGTTCGCTCGCCTGGCTCGACCACTCCGACGACATAGGCCTGGCGCGTCGGCACGTCCATCTGCGAGAGCGCGAAGCGTCCGACGAGGAGCGCAATCGCCGTTTCGAGATTCGGCGCGAACGCGACCGCCGCGAGTAGGACGTTCGAGGGGAGGTGGGTGAAGACCATCGTGCGCAGAAGACCGATGCGGCCGGCGATGCGCACCGCGAGCTGGAACGACACCGTCTGGATGAGACCGATTGCGAAGAAGAGCACCGCGAGCGACTCGGGGGAGGCGTCGTAGCGGCGAGTGAAGAGGTAGGCGATGAACGTGAGCGGGACGAAGCCACCCCCGAAGCTGTCGAGCGCGAAGAACCCGCACATGCGCGCGACGACCCCGCGCGGTCGGCGCAGCGGCGGGAGGCTCTCGCGCTCGGGCGCGTGTCCGATCTCGACCGCCGGCGACAGGCCGGAGGAGACGGCGAGGCCGACGGCAGCCGCGACCGGATATGCGAGCAGCAGGTGGGGCGTGGAGCCGACGAGCGCGACGAGGGCTCCGAACGAGCCTGCGAGCGTGGCGACGGTGTTGTAGGTCCCGAAGAGACGAGTGGGATCCCGGTCTCGGGAAGCGTGGGGGAGCATCGCCTGCTCGAGCGAAGTGAACGGTCCCGATTCGACCACGTCGGTCGAGAGCGTTCCGGTCAGACCCGCCGCGATCAGCGCCGGAAGCCAGCCCGTGAGCGCGAACACGGCGCCCGCGCACGCCATGAGAACGAGCAGGACGCGGTACGAGCGCCGACGGCCGAAGCGGTCGCCGTGACGAGCGAGGAGCACCGATGCCGCCGCGTTTCCCGCGAGGAGCGAGGCGAGGATCGCGCCGACGGCCGCGTCCGAGTACTCCCGCTTCGCGAGGGTGACGCCGATCAGCACCGAGCCGAGGCCGTAGGCAAGCGCGCGCGTGCCCTGAACCGCGACGAGGCGGCGAGCGTCCGGGTTCAGTCGCGTTCCTCTGAGCTCGCCGCGCCTCTCGCGGCGACGTCTGCCTTGCACCAGGCGTAAAGAGCGTCGTAAACGGGGAGCGAGAGCTCGAGCTGACGGTGATCGCCGAGCTCCAGAAGGTGGAAGCCCTCGGCGACGGCGAGGAGCCCGCGCGACTGGGGCGTCGCGTCGCGGTCGTCCGACACGTCTGCGCCGTGGACGATTCGCGCCAGCAGCTTCACGGCCGGGTCGTCGATCTCGTACTCCTCGACCAGGACCTCGAAGGAGCACAGACTGTCCCTGTGCGTGTATTCGGCGTCAGGCGCGTCGTACGAGCGAGCGCCTTCGCGCTCGGCGACGGCCAGCACCTCGCTCGCCGGCACGTACAGGAACTCGGCCTCGCGATCGATGAAGTTCTTGATCAGCCACGGGCAGGCGATCCGGTCGGTCTTCGGGCGCTCTCTGGTGACCCACTTCATGTCTTCCCTCCTTCGGCGGCAGAATGGGGCAGTGTCGCGAGCGTACTGCGCGGGATAGCGTGTCACGCATGGAGCTCGTGGAGCTCGGCTCGAGCGGTCTGCGCGTCTCGCGCGTCGGGCTCGGCTGCAACAACTTCGGCGGGCGGGTCGACCTCGCGGGAACTCGTGCGGTCGTCGATGCCGCCCTCGACGCCGGAGTCTCGTCCTTGGACACCGCGGAGCTCTACGGGTCGGGCGGCGGGAGCGAGCGCTTCCTCGGGAAGATCCTCGAGGGACGCCGCCACAAGGTCGTCCTCGCCACGAAGTTCGGCTGGGGCTCCGAGCGCGGGAACGGCTCTGCCGATGCGGTTCGCGCAGCCATCGACGGCTCGCTCGCGCGGCTGCGCACGGACTACGTCGATCTCTACTACCTGCACAAGCCCGACCCCGAGACGCCGATCGATGAGACGCTCGGCGCCCTCGACGAGCTCGTCTCGGCGGGCAAGGTGCGCGCGATCGGGTGCTCGAACTTCTCGGCGGCCGAGCTTGCGGAGGCGGAGCGTGCCGCCCGTGACCACGGCACCGCGCGCTTTACCGTCCTGCAGAACCGGTACAGCCTGCTCGAGCGCGGCGACGACGAGGACGTCCTCCCGCTCTGCCGCGAGCTCGGTGTCGCGTACATCCCGTACTTCCCGCTTGCGAGCGGGGTCCTGACCGGGAAGTACCGCCGCGGCGAGCCCGCTCCAGAGGGTGCGCGGCTGGCCGGACGTGAGATCGCAAGTGACCGCTACGACCGGGTCGAGGCCCTCGAGCGCTTCGCAGAAGAGCGCGGACGCAGCCTGCTCGAGCTCGCGATCTCCGCGCTGGCGTCGACGCCGGGCATCGCCTCGATCATTGCGGGAGCGACGAAGCCCGAGCAGGTGAGGGCGAACGCCGCCGCAGTCGCGTGGCGCCTCGACGCAGTAGAGCTCGAAGCTCTCGCAGCCCTCTAACAATCCACTGCCGAAACGCTTACAGCGGGCACAGAGAAACCTCACGCGGCCGTTCGATACCCAGACGGAGGGATTCCCGAAGTCGAACCGAGAAGGGAGTCGGAGAATGGCGAAGCGGCGTGTGGTGACTGCGGTCGTCGCGGTCGTGCTCGGGTCGTTGGCGATGACCGGAGCGGCGTGGGCGGACGACAGGACGCCCGTGCGTGGAGTAGGCGTTGTAGGGGAGAGAGAGCCTCAGCGGGACCGGCGCGATCACCGGGCGTTCTGTGAGCGGCTCCAGGAGCAGGCCCAGAACCTGCGCGAGAGGATCGGCGAGATCCAGGCTCTGCAGGAGCGGATCAGGGCGAAAATCGCGAGCGGTGAGCTGACCCGCGCGCAGGAAGCGCGGGCGAAGAAGGCCCTTCGCTACCTCGAGGATCTGCAGGAGGAGCTCGAGGAGCGCCTCGAGCGACTCCTCGAGCTCTACGAGGAGAAGTGCACGTAGGACGCTGACGCCACAGCGGGTGCGCGAGCGGGGCGGCTGCAGGGCCGCCCCGCACACGCCTGGAGTCAAGTCGAGGTGACGACTGCGAGACTGGCGCGATGCTGCTCAGCGAGGTCGCAGAGGCTTCCCGCGATGTCGCGGCGACCTCCGCTCGCCTGGCGAAGGTCGCTCGCCTCGCCGTGTGCCTCGCGCAGGCGAGCGGGCCGGAGATCCCGATCGCGGTCGCCTACCTCTCCGATGAGCTGCCGCAGGGAACGATCGGAGTGGGATGGGCTGCGCTGCGAGAGCTTCCGCCACCCGCCGGGGCGCCGCCGACGCTCGAGCTGCCGGAGGTCGACCAGGCTCTGTCTCGCCTTCAGGCCATCGCGGGACGAGGCTCGCAGGCAGCCCGCCGGGCCGAGCTCTCACGCCTGTTCGGCGCTGCCACCGACCTCGAGCAGCGGTTCCTCTCGAGCCTGCTGATCGGAGAGCTGCGGCAGGGAGCGCTCGAAGGCGTGATGGTCGACGCGGTCGCCGAGGCAGCCGGGATCCCGG
>JBOHBA010000319.1:0-5926 GCA_050698095.1 Gaiellaceae bacterium | reverse complement strand
GCTTTGCCACGCGGAGATGATTCGTGATCGACTCGACGATGCCCGGCATGGCGCGATTCTCGCAGTCGCTCGAATCGACGTCTCGCGAGGCCGGAGCTCCCCGGGTTGGACTCGAACCAACAACCCTCCGGTTAACAGCCGGATGCTCTGCCAATTGAGCTACCGGGGAAGGCAGCCGCGAGATTGTAGCCGCGCGATCTGAGCCTCAACCCCGGAGGACGGAGAGGGCGGGCAGCGAATCTGACGCCATGCGTCGCTTCGCGGTCGTGGGCGTCGCGCTGTCCGTAGGCGTCCTCGTGCTCGCTCCGTCCGGGCTCGCGGCCAGCGGTCGCGTCGCCGCGCTTCAGATCGGGCTCCGAGCTCACGGGTTCGACCCCGGGCCCGTCGACGGTGTTCGCGGCGAGCTCACCACGAAGGCGCTGCTCGCCTTTCAGCGTCGCCGCGGGATCAAGCCGACCGGCTTGGTGGGTCGTGGGACGCGACGGGCGCTCGGGGCTCGCGGCCGCCCGCTCCTCGGTCAGCGAGAGCTCGCCGTCGGCGCAGTCGGCTGGGACGTGGCGGTGCTCGAGTTCCGGCTCCGCCGCTACGGGCTCGGTCCGCGCGCCGTGGACGGGCGCTTCACGCGGAGCACCGCGGTTGCGCTCAGCCGGTATCAGAGCCGTCGCGGTCTTGATCCGGACGGGATCGCCGGCCCGCGGACGTATCGCGTGCTGGCGGGTCGTGCTCCGACGAGGTGGCACGCGGTAACGCCAGGGGAGAGCTTCTTCTCCATCGCCGCGCGCTACCACGTCAGCCCGTGGAGGCTTGCTCGGCGGAACGGGATACCGCTCACGCGTGTGATCGTTCCGGGGCAGCGGCTGGCGCTGCCGAGTGGAGCGCGCACGCGGGGCTCCACGGCGGCAGGGCCGCAGGCGAGCCGAGACACCGTTCGGGGTGCGATCGACTACTGGTCGCGCGTCTACGGGGTCGATCCGAAGCTGTCGCGCGCGCTCGCGTGGATGGAGTCCGGGTTTCAGCAGGACGTCGTCTCGTCCGTCGGCGCGATCGGTGTGATGCAGCTCTTGCCCGAGACGTGGGAGTTCGTGGATGCGGTGCTCCTCGGTCTACGCACGCCGCGCACATACGAGGGGAACGTCCGCGCCGGCGTGCGCTACCTCCGCTGGCAGCTCGAGTACTTCGGCGGGAACGTTCGCCTCGCGCTCGCGGGCTGGTACCAGGGCGCGCGGGCGGTGGGCGAGGTCGGGCTGTACGACGATACGAAGCTGTTCGTACGCGTGGTGCTCGCGCTCTACGGCACGGTCTGAGCGATCCTCGCGATCGCTGTGTACGCGCGGCGGGCCGCCTCGTCGGCCGGGAGTGACCAGAAGGCATCCGGCGTCGAGAAGAGCTCGACATCGAGGTGTCCGGTCCATCCGGCTTCGACCACGGCGTGGACGAGCTCTGCCGAGCGGGTTCCGCCCTCGCCGGGGAGTGCGCGGTCCGTGCGGCCCGGCTCCCCCGGCTCGTCCGCGACGTGTAGTCCACTTACGCGACCTGCGACGTCCGCGAGCGCAGTCGGGGATTCATGCCAGAGGTTGTAGGTGTCGGCCATGATTCCGACCTCGTCGAGCCCGGCCTCGTCGAGGAGCGCGACCGCGTCGGCGATCGAGTTCACGAAGGAGACGGTCTCCCGCTGGGACGGATGGATCGGCTCGAGGCCGAGCCGCACTCCCGCGTCGGACGCAGCGGCGGCGATCTCGCGAAGGCCGTCGATGACGACCCGACGCGAACCCGCATCGATGAACGGGCCCGTGATCACGAGGACGGACTCCGGCTCGTAGGCGGCGAGCCGCCGCATGCTCGCGCAGAGGGCCTCGATCCGCTCGCGGGCGTCGGTCGACCCCTCCATCCCCGGGAGCCGGAGCGGGAGGATCGACGGCACGCTTGGCACGCAGTTCGCCACGCCGAGGCGTGCGTCGCGCAGGAGCGCGAGGTTCGCGACGTCGTCTTCCGGAAGCTTGAACTCCCAGATCCCGATTCCGTCGAAACCGGCGGCCGCGTAGCCGGCGACGTCCTCCTCGAAAGAGGCGCCGACGGTCGAGATCTCGGAAAGCGCGAGCCTCATCGCGACCTTGCAACAGTCTGTTGCAAGCGTTGTCCGGCGTCGCGTGCACCCGAGAGGAGGCGCCGCGGCGCAGTGGGCTTCGTCAGCTCCTTGTAGACGAGGTAACCCGAGCCGGCGCCGAGCCCAGGTCCCGGATGAGTGGAGGCGCCGATGTGCCAGAGGTTCTCGACTGCAGTTCGATGGCCCGGCGCCTGCGCGAGCGGGCGAAACAGGAAGCTCTGGTCGAGCGAGCATGAGCCGCCGTAGATGTCTCCGCCGACGAGGTTGACGTTCAGAGCCGCGATGTCGACGGGGGAGAGGACGACGCGCCGGAGCGTCGCCCGCTCGAGGTTCTGGATGTGGCGACCCAACCGCGCGACGACGCGGTCCGCGTACGCCTCGCGCAGCGCCTCGGTCCAGACGCCGTCGCCGACGTCGATCTCGTCCGCCGCATCGCCCCTGACCCGGCCTGCGGGGAGCTCCTGCAGCTGGATCCAGATGATCCACGAGCCTTCCGGAGCCCGCGACGGATCGACGGCCGTGGGCTGGCCGCAGACGATCGTGGCTTCGGCAGGGAGGAGACCGCGTTCGGCCTCGTTCACGGCGCGCGACACGCCGTCCAGGCCGGGCGTCACATGGACGATCGCCGTGCCCCCGAGCCGCTTGTCCCCGTACCAGTCGGGCGGCTCGCTCAGGGCGAGGTGGATCTGCATCTCTCCCCGGCCGTAGCGGAAGCGTCGCGCCGCCTCAGCCACGATCGCGGGCGCGTCTCCTGCGCCGAGGAGATCTCCGTAGAGCTGCGTGGGCGTCACGCTGGCGATGACCGCGCGCTCCACCCGGATGGTCTCGCCACCGGAAATGCGGACAGCCGTTGCCTTGCCGTCTGAGACGAGCACGCGCTCGACCTCGGCGCCCGTGCGAATCTCTCCGCCCGCGTCGCGCACGATGCTCGCGAGCCCGTCGACGAGAACGACGCCTCCTCCCTTCGGCACCGGCATGCCGCCGAGCTGGAGCGCGCACGCGATCACCTGCGTCATGAAGCCCGAGGTCGCCTGGTCGGGGCCGAGTCCCGTGTGCAGCACCCATGGCGCGAGGAGCCCCTTGGCGGCGTCCGACTCGAAGGTGTCGCCGAGCCAGTCGCGGCAGCTCGAGAGCACGCCTCCGACGTATGCGAGCAAGCCGCGCCGTCCGAAGCGACGGAGCGCCTGGCGTCCGAGCCCGAGCCCGGAGGGCGACCAGAGCTCCGTCCCGAGCACGCCGAAGGACAAGTCCGCGTTCGCCATGAAGCCCGAGAACATCGCTTCCCAGGCGGGCCCGTCGGCGGGTGCGTGCCGCGCGAGCTCGGCGACGTTGCCCTCGAGAGACGTCGTCAGGAAGACGCTCGTACCGTCCGGAAACGCGGAACCAGTCGGGAGCTCGGTGTTCAGGTACTCGAGCCCGCGCAGGTCGAGGTCGTTCTTCAGCTCCGCGTATGCCCGCGACCCGGTGAAGAGCGGGTGCCAGGACGCGAGCACCTCGTGCGTGAACCCGGGCACGGTGAGGTCTGAGGACGTCTTGATGCACCCCCCGAGCTCGTCCGTGGACTCGAGGACGCAGACGTTCCAGCCTGCCTTCGACAGCAGCGCCGCTCCGGCGAGCGAGTTGATCCCGGCGCCGACGAAGATCGCGTCGAACGTCGCCATGGCCGGGCGACGTTAGCAGGGGTCAGACCCCGGGACGCCGCTCGAAAGGTCATGTCTCGGGGTCTGACCCCTCCGCCACCTTCCGCTTGACATGTCACGGCGCTGTGTGACTGAATCCAGGCGTGCTCCTGCGAGAGGTCGAGTACGTGCGCCCAGCCTCGGTCGAGGACGCCGTCTCCCTGCTCGCGGCGCACGACGGGGCGCGGCCGCTCGCCGGGGGGCAGACGCTCGTCAACGTGATGAAGGCGCGCGCCGCGGCTCCGGACGTGCTCGTCGATCTCGCAGACCTCGACGAGCTGCGAACGATCGGCTTCTCGTCGGACGGCCTGCTCGAGATCGGCGCCATGGTGACCTACTCGCAGCTCATGACCTCGTCGGAGGTCGAGGTCGCGCGCCCGATTCTCGCCGAGGTCGCATCGACGATCGGCGACGTGCAGGTGCGAAACCGCGGCACCGTGGGGGGCAACGTCTGCGTGAGCGATCCCACGAACCATCTTCCTCCGCTCCTCGTCGCGCTCGGCGCCGCCTTCACGATCCGCGGCTCCGCCGGCGAGAGAACCGTGACGGCCGACGAGTTCTTCCTCGGCGTGTACCTGACGGCAGTCGGCGAGGGCGAGCTTCTCACGAAGGTCAGCGTTCCTCCTTCGAGCGGCGCGGGCGACGGCTTCGCCGGCGTGACCATCGGCAAGCACGGGACGTACATCGTCGACGCAGCCGCAACGGTTTCGGGCGACGGCGTGGCCATAGCGCTCGGGTGTGTCGCGGCGACACCGGTGCGAGCGACCGCCATGGAGGAGCTACTTGCGGGCAGCGACTTCTCGGAGGAGGCGGTGCGCAGCGCCGCTCAGGGCCTCGGGGGGACGCTCGATCCCCCCTCGGACGTCCACGGCTCCGCCGACTACCGTCGCCGTCTCGCCGAGGTCTCGGCCGTACGCGCGGTTCTGCAGGCGGCAGGGCGAAGGAAGGAGAAGTAGTGGAGGCACCGGCCCGCAGTTGCACGATCTCGGTCGAGGTCAACGGCGAGCAGATCGAGATGGAGGTTCCGGCTCGGCGCCTGCTCGTGCACCTCATCCGCGACGACCTCGGGCTCACCGGGACGCACATCGGCTGCGACACCGGGAACTGCGGCGCCTGCACGATCCACCTCGACGGCGAGCCCGTGAAGAGCTGCATGGCGCTCGCGGCGCAGGCCGACGGCACGAGGATTCGTACCGTCGAGGGGCTCGCCGCCGACGGCGAGCTCACGGCGCTCCAGCAGGCCTTCAACGCGCACCATGCGCTCCAGTGCGGGTACTGCACGCCGGGGATGCTGATGAGCGCGACGGCACTCCTCGAGCGCAATCCTCATCCCACCGAGGACGAGGCGCGCTACGCGCTCCAAGGGAACATCTGCCGGTGCACCGGCTACGTGAACATCGTCGAGGCCGTCGTGGCCACCGGAGGAGGATCATGAGCACCCTCACCGAGCAGCCGACGACGACGCTCAAGAAAGGCTTCATCGGGCAGTCGATCCCGCGCAAGGAGGACCGACGGCTCGTCCAGGGCCAGGGCACGTTCTTCGACGACGTGCGCCGGCACGGGATGGGGTACGTGCACTTCGTGCGCTCGCCGTACGCGCACGCGAAGATCGTCTCCATCGACGTCTCGAAGGCGCTCGAGCTCGAAGGTGTGTACGGGACGATCACGGGCGACGAGGTGGCGATCCACACGGACCCGTTCTTCGAGATGTCGGTCGAGCCGGGTGGGAACATCAAGGACTATGCGCTCGCCGTCGGGCGTGTGCGTCACATGGGCGAGCCTGTGGCCGCCGTGTGTGCGTCCACCCGTGAGCTGGCGCGCGACGCGGCCGACCTCATCGAGGTCGACTACGACCCGCTGCCCGTGCTCGTCGACGCCGAGGAGTCGCTGAAGGACGAGGTCGTCATTCACGACGACGCGGGCTCGAACGTGGTGTGGTCGGGAGTCTTCGACTGGGGCGACATCGACCAGGCGCTCGCGGAGGCCGATCACGTCGTCAAGATCGACCGGCTGCACTTCCATCGCTTCTCCTCGACCCCGCTCGAGTGCGCGGGCGCGCTCGTCGAGTACGACAAGGGCACGGGCGAGTGGACGCTCACGTGCAACCACCAGATGCCCGGAGTGGGGGCGATCTGGATGGCGC
>JBOHBA010000318.1:0-8490 GCA_050698095.1 Gaiellaceae bacterium | reverse complement strand
CGCCAGCGCCGCGTGGAACGAGGTCCCGCAGCCGATGAAGAGCGCGCGCGCTCCCTCGGGGAGCCGCCGATCGCCGACGCGCTCGGGCACGTGGCGCAGCCATTCGGGCTGCGCGGCCATCGCCTGTCGCGTCAGCTGTCCCTTCACGAAAGGGTGTCTATACCATCGAACGCGCTGTGGCCATCTTCGAGAAGACCGCACTCGCCAACGGCGTCCGCGTCGTGACCGCCCCGAACGACCAGGTGGGATCGGTCTCGTGCTTCGTCATGCTCGCCGCCGGTTCGCGCTACGAGACGCCCGAGTCGCAGGGCATCGCGCACTTCGCGGAACACATGTTCTTCAAGGGAACGCAGCGTCGCCCGACCGCGCGCACGATCTCGACCGAGATCGATGCGATCGGGGGTGAGTTCAACGCCTTCACCGGAAAGGAGCTCACCGGTTACTACGTGCGCTGCGGGTCGGAGACGCGCGATGTCGCGCTCGACGTCCTCGCCGACATGCTCCTCGCGTCGCGCTTCGACGAAGCCGAGATCGCGAAGGAGAAGGGCGTGATCCTCGAGGAGATGAACGTGTACCTCGACACACCGCAGCGCTACGTCGGGAACGTCTACGACCGGCTGCTCTACGCCGACCAGCCGCTCGGTTGGGACATCCTCGGGACGAAGGAGACGATCGAGGCGACGACGCGTGAGACCTTCACGTCGTATCTGGACGCGTGGTACCGGCCCGAGCGGATCGTCGTCGGCGTGGGCGGGCGGATCGGCGAGGGGCTCACCGAGCGTCTCGAGGATCTCCTCGGAGGCATCGAGCCGGCTCCGACCGGTCGAGCTCCGCAGGTCGCGCTCCCGTCCGACACGTCACCCGTGGCTCTGTACACGAAGACCTCGGAGCAAGCGCATCTCATTCTCGGCGTCCGGGGATATCCGATCGGCCACCCGAACCGCTATGCGCTGCAGCTGCTCGCGGTCGTGCTCGGAGGCGGGATGTCGTCGCGGCTCTTCACCGAGGTGCGGGAGAAGAGGGGGCTCGCGTACTACGTCCACGCCTCGCACAGCGCCTACACCGACGTCGGCACGTTCTACTCGGGCGCCGGGGTCGACGTCGACCGTGTGGACGAAGCGATCACCACGATTCTCGGCGAGCTCCGCAAGATCGCCGCGGAGCCCGTCCCTGCGGAGGAGCTCGAGAAGGCGCGCGGCTATGCGAAGGGACGATTCGTGCTCCGGCTCGAGAGCCCGCAGGGCACGATCCGGTACGGGCTCGGACGCGAAGTGCTCGAGGGCGAGATCGAGGAGCCGGACGAGCTGCTGGCTCGGCTCGACCAGGTAACGGTCGAGGACGTCCAGCACGTCGCGAAGGAGCTCTTCGAGGACAAGCGTCTCTACTTGGCCCTCGTGGGGCCATTCGACGATCCAGCTCGCTTCGAGAAGCTGCTCGCCCGCTGATCGACGCGCAGCCGGTCGTTTAGGCTCTTGAGCTGTGCCACACGCGTCGGTCAACGGCGTTCGGCTCTACTACGAAGAACGCGGATCCGGAGTGCCGATCCTCGGCTTACACGGTGCGGGCAGCTCCGCGGTCTTCTGGGAGGACGCCGTCGACGGGCTCGCGGCGCACGGGCGGGTGATCATCTACGACCGGCGTGGGAGCAACCGGAGCGAGCGCCCCGCGTCGTACGAGATCACGAGCGTGCAGGAGCACGCCGACGACGCGTTGGCGCTACTGCGAAAGCTCGATGTACAGCCGGCGATCCTTATCGGTCGCAGCTACGGTGGGACCGTAGCACTCGACCTTGCGCTGCGGCATCCGGAGTCGGTGAGGGCGCTCGTTCTCCTCGAAGCAGGTCCGATGGGGCTGTCCTCGGAATATGACGAGTGGTTCGAGTCGATTGCCGAGAAGCTCGAGCAAGTCGTCGCCGAGCGTGGCGTCGATGCGGTTGGTGAGACGGTCCTACGCGAGGTCTTCGGCGCATGGGAAGAGTTGCCGAACGTGTGGCGCGACCTGTTCACGGTGAACGGCCCGGCGCTTCTCGCGGAGATCCGCGGCGAAGAGCGAACCGACAATGCGCGGCTCGGCGAACTACGACTGCCCACGCTCGTCGTGACGGCGGAGGGCTCGCCCGAGCCGATCCGACAGGGCTCGGAGGCGCTGGCACGCGCGCTTCCGCAGGCACGTAAGGCACACGTCGGAGGCGGCCACGCGATCGATCCGGCAGGTCCGGACGTGCTCGCATTCGTCACAGACGTCATCGCGGCAACAGTGCGTGCATAGACTCGCGCGGGTGAGCGACGAGCGGGAGCTGCTGGGGCGCACAGCCGAGCTCGCCGCCGACTTCCTGGAGACGCTCGACGAGCGCTCAATCTGGCCTCCCGCAAGCGTGAACGAGCTGCGAGCAGCTCTCGGCGGGCCCCTGCCAGGTGGCCCGAGCGATCCCGTGACGGTCGTCGAGGAGCTCTCCGCCGTCGCGGAGCGTGGGGTCGTCGGGATTCCGAGTGGACGGTATTTCGGGTTCGTCATCGGCGGCGCGCTTCCAGCCGCTCTGGCAGCAGACTGGCTCACGTCGACCTGGGATCAGAATGCGGGCCTCGTCGTCGGCGGGCCTTCGGCAGCCGTGGTGGAAGAGGTCGCCGGCGAGTGGCTGAAGGACCTGCTGGCCCTTCCTCCGAGAGCGTCGTTCTCGTTCGTCACGGGGTGCCAAATGGCGGGCGTGACCTGCCTCGCAGCCGCACGTCACGCCGTGCTCGAACAGGTGGGCTGGAACGTGGAGCTGGACGGCCTCGCCGGCTCACCGCAGATCACGGTCGTCACAGGCGGCAAGCGTCACGTGACGATCGACCGTGCGCTTCGTCTTCTCGGTCTCGGAAGCGGATCGTCGGTGCGCGTCGACGTCGACCCGCAGGGCCGGATGCTCGTCGACGCGCTCGAGACGGCACTTCGAGATGTCGACGGGCCCGTCATCGTGTGTGCCCAGGCGGGTGAGGTGAACACAGGTGCGTTCGACGCGATCGACAAGATCGCGGCTCTGTGCGGCGACCGGAGAGCCTGGTTGCATGTCGACGGTGCGATCGGGCTGTGGGCGTCCGCGTCTCCAGCGCTCCGTCATCTCACGACCGGGATCGAGCACGCGGACTCGTGGGCGACCGACGCGCATAAATTTCTGAACATCCCTTACGACAGCGGGCTCGCATTCGTTGCTCATCCGGACGCCCACCGCGCGGCGATGCGGCTCACGGCCGACTACCTCGTTGCGGATCCGGATGCCGCGCGTGACCAGATGGATTGGACGCCCGAGTTCTCGCGGCGCGCGCGTGGGTTCGCCGTCTACGCGGGGCTACGGTCGCTCGGTCGGTCAGGAGTCACCGAGCTCGTCGAGCGCTTGTGCGCTCGCGCCACGCAGTTCGCCTCAGTGATCCAGGGTCTGCCGGGATGCGAGGTTCTGAATGAGGTGGTCCTCAATCAGGTCCTCTTCCGGTTCGCCGACGACGTGACGACCGATGCGATTCTCGCCTCGGTACAGGCCAGTGGCGAGGCCTGGATGAGCGGCACGCAGTGGGACGGTCGGTCGGCGATTCGACTGTCAGTCTCCAACTGGCGGACGACCGAAACCGACATTGACCGTACCGTCGCGGCGTTCGGGGCCGCGCTCGCATCCGTCTCGGGCTGAGCTCACTCCTCGGTGGGCTGGGCGAGCGCTCGGTCGTGGATCTCGGCCACGACCGCGGGATCGGCGAGCGTCGTCGTGTCGCCGAGCGGCCGGTCCTCCGCCACGTCCTTGAGCAGGCGGCGCATGATCTTTCCCGAGCGCGTCTTCGGCAGCTCGGGCGTGAAGACGATGTTCGCGGGCTTCGCGATCGGTCCGATCTTGATGGCGACGTGGTTGCGGAGCTCCTCGAGGTGCTCGACGGTGCCGTCCTGGCCGCCCTTCAGCGTCACGAACGCGACGATCGCCTGCCCCGTGAGCGCATCGGCACGCCCGCACACCGCGGCCTCGGCGACACTCGGGTGATCGACGAGCGCCGACTCGACCTCGATCGTCGAGATGCGATGGCCTGACACGTTCATGACGTCGTCGACGCGTCCGAGCAGCCAGAAGTCCCCGTCCTCGTCGATCCGGGCGCCGTCGCCCGCGAAGTAGAGGCCCTGGAAGCGCTCCCAGTATGTCGCCCGGTAGCGGGCGTCGTCGCCGTAGATCCCGCGCAGCATCGCCGGCCACGGTTTCTTCAGCACCAGATAGCCGCCGCCTCCGGGCCCGACCTCCTCGCCCCGGTCGTTGACCACTCCTGCCTCGACGCCTGGGAACGGCTTCGTCGCCGAGCCGGGCTTCGTCGTCGTCACGCCTGGGAGCGGCGTGATCAGGATCATCCCCGTCTCCGTCTGCCACCACGTGTCCACGATGGGGACGCGGTTACCGCCGATGTGCTTCCGGTACCACATCCACGCCTCGGGATTGATCGGCTCCCCCACGGTTCCCAGTAGCCGAAGCGACGAGAGATCGTGCTCCGCTGCATGCTCCGGCCCCCATTTCATGTGGGCGCGGATCGCCGTCGGCGCCGTGTACAGGATCGTCACCTTGTAGCGCTCGACGATGTCCCACCAGCGGTCCTTGTCCGGGAAGTCGGGGACGCCTTCGTAGAGGACGCTCGTAGCGGCGTTGCAGAGCGGCCCGTAGACGATGTAGCTGTGACCGGTGACCCAGCCGATGTCGGCGGCGCACCAGAAGACGTCCGCCTCCGGCTTCAGGTCGAAGATGTACCGATGCGTTGCCGCGACGCCGACGAGGTAGCCGGCAGTCGTGTGCGCGATCCCCTTCGGCTTGGCGGTCGTTCCGCTCGTGTACAGGAGGTAGAGGAGATCCTCCGAGTCCATCGGCTCGCACGGGCACGAAGCCGGGTCGGCTGACTGCCCCCCGATCAGCTCGTTCCAGGTCAGGTCGCGGCCTTCGACCATCGGCACTTCGGCGCGCGTGCGCTGGCCGACGACGACCTTTTTCACGCCCGGGCACGACTCCAGCGCCTCGTCGGCGTTTCGCTTGAGCGGGACCAGCGAACCGCGCCTGTAGCTCTCGTCCTGGGTGAGCAGAACCTCGCAGCGCATGTCGTTGAGCCGGTCCGCGAGCGACTCGGCCGAGAAGCCGCCGAAGACCACGGTATGGGGAGCGCCGAGACGTGCGCAGGCGAGCATCGCCACCGGCAACCCAGGACCCATGCCCATGTAGATGCCCACCGGAGTTCCCTTGCCCACGCCGAGCGCCTTCAAGCCGTTCGCGGCCTTCACGACCTCCTCGAGCAGCTGCGAGTACGTGATCGCCGCGCGCTCGTCGACTGGCTCACCCTCGTAGTAGTAGGCGATCCGGTCTCCGAGGCCCGCCTCGACGTGCCGGTCGAGGCAGTTGTACGTCACGTTGATCTTCCCGCCGCCGTACCACTTCGCATACGGAAGCTCCCACTCGAGCAGGGACGTGAAAGGCTCGAACCAGGTGACGCGCTCGCGCCCTTCGCGCTCCCAGAATTCCTCGAAGGGGATGTCGTAGATGTCGGCCTGCGCATTCGCCTGCGCGGCAAACTCGGGACGCGCCGGATAGCGGCGCTCCTCCGCGAACAGCGTCTCGATCGCCTTGTCGCTCACCCGGAGACCCCCACCTCGTTCATGGCCGCCGATCCTATCGCCGCCGGTAGAGTCCTTCGCGGTGGAAGCCGACCTTCGTGCGCTCCGCGAGCGCCTCGCGCCGATCTCGGACCTCTCTCGTGCGATGGGTGTGCTGGCCTGGGATCAGAAGGTGACGATGCCGCCCGGCGGGCACCCCGCGCGCGCAGAGGCCCTCGCGACGCTCGGACGCATCTCGCACGAGAAGTTCGTCGACGACGAGATCGGCGCGCTGCTGGAGCGCTTGCGCCCGCTCGAGGAGTCCCTCGAGTACGACTCGGACGACGCGAGCCTCGTGCGGGTCACACGACGCGACTGGGAGAAGCAGCGGCGAGTGCCGACGGAGCTCCGCGCCGAGATGATCCGGGCGGCGGCGCTCGGCAACCAGGTCTGGATCGAGGCGCGCGCGAGGAGCGACTTCGCGAGCTTCCTTCCCGCGCTCGAGCGGAATCTCGAACTCAAGCGCCGCTACGTCGAGTGCTTCGAGTGGGACGACTCGCCGTACACACCGCTCCTCGACGACTTCGAGCCGCTCATGAAGACGAGCGAGGTGGCGGAGGTCTTCGCGACGATCCGCCCTGTCCTCACCGAGCTCGTCCGTGAGGCTCCCCGCGTCGACGCGTCGTTCCTCCACGACCGGTATGCGCCCGACCTCCAGCGCGCATTCGCGGAGCGCGTGCTGGCGACGGTCGGCTTCGACGAGGGCGCCTGGCGCCTCGACACGACTGTCCACCCGTTCTGCACGTCCTTCTCGAACCGCGACGTGCGGCTCACGACGAGGTACCACGAGACCGGCCTCGAGTCGCTCTGGTCGACGATGCACGAGTCGGGCCACGGACAGTACGCGCACGGAATCGAGTCCTCGCTCCAGCGGACCCCGCTCGCTGGGGCACCGTCTCTCGGCCTGAACGAGTCCCAGAGCCGGACCTGGGAGAATCTCGTCGCGCGCAGCCGCCCGTTCTGGACGCACTGGTACGAGCCGCTGCAATCGACGTTCCCCGAGCAGCTCGGCGACCTCGACCTCGAGACGTTCCTCGCGGGAATCAACCGAGCCGAGCCCGGCCTCATCCGCGTGGAGGCGGACGAGACGACGTACAGCCTGCACATCATCCTCCGCTTCGAGCTCGAGCAGCAGCTCATCGAGGGCACGCTCGACCCGAAGGACCTCCCGGAGGCGTGGAACGCAGGCATGCGCGACTTCCTGGGCGTCGAGGTGCCGGACGACGCGCATGGAGTTCTCCAGGACATCCACTGGTCGCAGGGAGGCATCGGGTACTTCCCGACGTACGCGCTCGGCAACGTCATCTCTCTGCAGATCTGGGCAGCGGTTCGTGAGGCGATTCCCGATCTCGACACGAGGATGGAGGCGGGCGATCTCGAGACCCTGTCCCTCTGGCTCCGTGACAACCTCTACTCGCTCGGGCGCAAGCTGACCCCCAAGGAGACGATCGAGCGCCTGACGGGGTCGCCGACCATCGACCCGCAGCCGTACCTCGCGTACCTGCGTGAGAAGCTCGCCGCCCTTCCCGCGAGTGCCTGAGACCGTTCAGCTCGTCGTCAACGGCGAGCCGCGCTCGCTCGAGGTCGAGCCTCGGACCCTGCTCGTGCACGCGTTACGGGACGGTCTCGGTCTCACCGGCGCCCACATCGGCTGCGACACCAGCCAGTGCGGCGCCTGCACCGTGCTCCTCGACGGGCGCGCGGTGAAGAGCTGCACCGTGCTTGCGATCCAGGCCGAGGGAACCGAGATCACGACGATCGAGAGCCTTGCCTCTGGAGGCGAGCTGCATCCGATTCAGCGCTCGTTCGTCGAGAACCACGGGCTCCAGTGCGGGTTCTGCACGCCCGGGTTGATTCTCACGGCGGCCGACCTGCTCGCGCGCGACCCCGAGCCCAGTGACGAGACGATTCGCCACTCCCTTCGAGGCAACCTCTGCCGCTGCACCGGGTACCAGCCGATCGTCGAGGCGATTCGCGCTGCCGGGGCTGCGCTGCGCGAAGGCGTGACCCGATGATCCCCGCACCCTTCCGGTACGCGCGCGCATCGGACGTCGAGCACGCCCTGGAGCTTCTCGCCGAGCCGGACGCGAAGCTCATCGCAGGCGGACAGTCGCTGATCCCGGTGATGAAGTTGCGGATCGCGAGGCCTTCCGTCGTCGTAGACATCTTGCGGTTGAACCTGTGCGGTATCACGGTCGCGGACGACATGCTTCATCTCGGCCCACTCACGACCTGGGACGAGGTGCTCGCCGCCGGCGAGTTTCGCCGGCCGGCACTGGCCGCGATCGCCGAATGCGCCCACGGGATCGGGGATCTCCAGGTGCGAAACCGCGGGACGGTCGGTGGGAGCCTTGCGCATGCCGATCCCGCGTCCGATCTGCCGGCGGTTCTCCTTGCGCTCGGTGCCACGGTCCGGCTGCGATCGCCGGGTGGCGAGCGCGTCCTCCCGCTTGCCGACTTCCTCGTCGGCCCCTTCACGACCGCGCTCGGTGCACAGGAGCTGATCACCGACATCGTCGTGCCGCTGCTCGCGAAAAGCTCCGGCTCGGCCTACGTCTCGGTCGAGCATCCTGCGTCCGGGTTCGCGCTCGCCGGCGCAGCCGCCCTAGTCGGGCCAGACGGAGGTTCCCAAATTGCTGTCACCGGCGTCGCCGCGCGACCGTTCCTTCTCGGCGAGGGCGACCCCGCGGAGTCATTCGAGACCGTAGAGATCTTCGGCGACCGCTTTGCGCCGGCCGAGTACCGGCGCGAGCTGGCCGCCGTCGTCGCGCGGCGGGCGCTCGAGCGCGCCGCCGAGCGTGCGAAGGATGACGGATGAGCAACGCTCGCCTGCGGCTCGCGTTCGTGGGG
>JBOHBA010000317.1:0-4183 GCA_050698095.1 Gaiellaceae bacterium | reverse complement strand
CGACGACTCGGGTCGAACGGCGATGTCCCGAGCCGGCTCAATGGTCCTCTGGAACGCCGAGCTCGCAGGGGCTGCAGGCCGCGTAGCGGTCATCGTGCGAAAGGGCGTCATCGCCGAGGTGTCGGATGCGCGAGGCGACGCCCCGCCGGGCGCCGTAGACGTCGGCGGCCGAACCGTCATCCCGGGGCTGATCGACGCTCACCTGCACGTGACGAGCGAGGTGTCGCGCAGCCCGGGGTTCGGGCCGCCCGAACTTCTCAACGGCCAGAGTCCGAGGGCGCGCGAGGTCGGGTACTTCGTGCTGGCCAACGTCGCGCGCGCGCTCCTCAGAGGAGGCGTTACGACCGTGCGCGACGTGGGTTGCTACGACGATGAGGCGCTCGTCCTGCGCGAGGCGCTCGCGCTCGGCCTGCTCGACGGGCCGCGGCTTCTGTGCTGCGGGAGGATCGTGTCGGCGACGGCTCCCGGCGGCCTGATCTTCGGCTCCATGTATCGCGAGGCGGACGGCCCTTGGGACATGCGACGGGCGGCCCGCGAGCAGATCCAACGTGGCGCCGACTTCGTGAAGGTGATGACCACAGGGGCGCGATCGGTCGAGCGGGAGGACCCGGAGCCCGCTCAGATGACCCGCGAGGAGCTCCACGCGGTGGTCGACGAGGCGCACCGGATGGGACTTCGCGTCGCGGCTCATGCCGAAGGGCTCGAGGGAACGCGGATGGCTGTCGAGGAGGGCGTGAACACGATCGAGCACGGGCTCGCGCTGCACCGCGACCCGGCGCTGCTCGATGCCATGGCGTCGCGCGGTATCGTGCTCGTTCCGACGCTGACCACATTCCACGACCTCGCGGAGCGCTTCGCACCCGAGTACGTCCCGGCGCTCGTCGACCAGGCGAAGCGGCAACTGGAAGAGGCCTACCTGACGCTCGTCGCCGCGCGCGACGCAGGCGTGACGCTCGCGATGGGATTCGACAGCGGACCGCCGGGCGCGAACGCTGCCGAGCTGATCCGCATGGTGGACGGAGGTCTGACCACGGCCGAGGGGCTCGAGGCGGCGACGACCGGCTCCGCGGCGGCGCTCGGTCTCGACGACCTCGGCGAGATTGCGCCGGGGAAGGCTGCAGATCTCGTTGTGGTCGACGGCGATCCGTACGACGACGTCCGCGTGCTCGCCGACGCCGCCAACGTATGGCTGGTGCTGCGTGCCGGCCGTCCGGTAGCCGGCACCGCGCTGACGGGCCCGGTGTGGGCCCTTTCGGTCGGCGAGCCCACCGTCGTGAACGGCGTGCCTTCCCCGTGCCTGGCGCTTCTCGCGGGTACCGAGCGGCGCTGACGCCGGTCGTGCTCAGTCACGAGACTGAATCAAGTTCGTTCCAACTTCGAGACATGCGCTCCGAGCGGACCAGCCCTCTCTACCGTGGCGCTGCGGCGGAGCGTGAAATCCCGAGGCGGGATAGCGGGCTGAGACCCGGTCGCCTGGCGAGAGCCGGGTCCGGTTCGATTCCGGCGCGCTCCGCCCACTGCGGCGTAAACTGCGATCAGGTCTCAGCCGGTCGCGGACGCGAGTCCGCTTCGCCAACACGAAGCCCGCCTTTTTCGGCGGGCTTCGTTGTGGAGGCCAGCGCCCTCCGCCAGCGGACTGAGCCGCTACCTGAGCGTAGCGCGCAGTGGGGGACGGGAGATGTACGGCATCCGAACCATCCCGGCTCGTAACTGCGCCGGTTCGACGGATCTACCGGCTATCGTCGTCGCGTGGGCGCTCGCGGGGCCGTGGTTCTGGTCTGTCTCTAGGGGTTTACGGCCGTTTCTGTCGCTGCGCCCGCGATGTCTGGCGCTACGGCGCTCCGACCCAGATGCCGGCGTTGCCTGCGCCGTGCTGTCCGACGACGACCACGCCGTCGCGGATCTTCACGATCCCGACGCCTGCCTGATAGCCGGGCTCGAGGGAGATCGGGTCGGCCTCGGCAAGCCGAGCCCACTGAGTTCCGTCCGACGACCGCCAGATTGCAAGGTCCGCCTGTCCGCGCCCGCCGGACGTTCCGGTCGCGAGAAAGCCCGGCCCCTCGCGGATCACTTCGAGGATCTCCGTCCGCGGGGCTGACGAGCCGACGACGGATTTGACCCAGCGTTCGCCCGGTCGTATCCGCGTCCAGCTCACCGCGGCGAAGTTCTCGTCGCTCCCGACGACGACGGTGCCTTTCGGTCCGTCCGCGCAGTGCGACACCGCGGCCTGGGAGGCCACGATGTCGGGCTGTACGGACCACTGTTTCCCAGGCGGTCGCGACCAGACCTTGATGCGCGTACCGGGCTCCTGTGTGGCGGCGGCGACGGCAACCACGCCGTGCGGCCCTGCGCAGAGACCGGTAGCGATGCCAGGGCCCAGCTCCGCAGCCGGCCGCCAGACGCCGCGTCTCGATGCCCAGACCGTGGTGAGCAGGCCGCGCTGTCCAGGCTCGAATGCGAGCGCGAGCAACCCGGACGAGGTCGCCGCGAGGTCGACGAACGCACCGACGGGACCGTCGCGGCTGCCCCCGATCCGTCGCCACGCCGTTCCTGTACGCGAGGTCCAAAGCGCGAGGTATGCGCGACCACGAAGCAGGCGCCAGCCCGCGATCGTGAACGTCCCTTTGTACGCGGCAACGGCAAGCAGCTGCGCCGCATTGTCTGCGAGGGCCGCGCGTGTCCAGGAAGCGCCGCCGCGCGACGTCATGACGAGAGGCTTGCCATTGCCGTCGCTGCCCACGGCGACGATCCGTCCTCGAGAGGCTGCGACGTCGAGAAGCAGAGCCGCCCGCGGCTTCGAGGACGGAAAGCCCGGGCCGCGGTCGGCGCGCTGCCACTCGCTGCCGACGCGGTGAAACATCTGCGAACCCGTGTCGGCCGTCACGACATAGACGATCTTCGACCCGTCCGACGCAGTCGCGATCTTCTTTCCGGCGGTGGTGCCCATGAGGGGGGTCGGCACCGAGACCCACGTTCGTCCGTCCGATGAGCGCCACACACGCGGTCCCGCGTTCGACGATCCCGCGGCGACGAACCCGCCCGGTACTACCGCGATGTCGTGCACTGCCGCGACACCGCCTTCGAGCGGAGGAAGGCGCTCCCACGTGTCGCCCGTGGTCGAGTGCCAGAGGGTCGGTGTCTCGACGTTCCCGTCTGACGCCGCACCGCCGGCGACGAGCCCGAGGGTTGGGTGCCACTCCACGGCGCCCACGTTCTGGAAGCCTGGCCCTGACAGGCCTAGTTGGCCTGGGTCGATGCTTTGCCAGCTTCCCGTCGGTGCCTCAACCCAGATCCGGCCGTCCGTAGCGCCCGTGGCGAGCTGTGCCACGCCCACGACCACTTCCCGCGTTCCGAAAGAGGCCACATCGAGCGGAATAAACCTCTCGCCGGGGGGAGTCGTGTACCAGGTGTCGATAGTCCACGCTCGCCCGTCCGTCGAGCGGAAGAGCGTGAAAGTCGTATTGGACGGGTTGTGCTGGTATCCGACGGCGACGAAGCCAAGCGGCCCAGCACTTACCGCCTCTATCGTCCCCTCGAACCCGAGCAGCGGATCGGCGGGGTCCTTGATTGCCGTCCACGTCGTACTCGCTGTGCTCCACCACGCGGCCTGGCGGACGCGCGTGTCGAAACGTTCCCCGACCGCGACGGCGACGTTGCCGCGTCGCGCGACGGCGTACGGCCCGTCGCGGGCCTCGGGCGCGCCCGAGGCTTCCATCGCGAAGCGGCTCCAGGTCGCTCCGTCGTCGGAAGTCCACGCGCTCGGCGTACGGTTTCCGTCGCTGTCCACCACCCAGCCGACGGCCAGCCACGGTTGCCCGGCCTCGCCTCCGAGCACGTCGAGCACGTAGACGACTTGTCCTCCGCCCAGGAGCGCCTCGTGCTCGATGCGCTGCAGCGTTGCCGGCGCCGCCTGAGACACCGACGTCAGGAGCAGGACGCAGAGCAGTAAGGCGAGCACAGCTCCAGAGGCGCGACGCAGTCGCGGGCGAGGAAGGCTCACGGCCATCACACGCTACTGGGCTGGACCTGCCCTGCCTAGTGCGGGCCGCTCAGTGGCCGGCGGGCTTCTCCCAGCCCTCGAGGACGGGCGCGTGCCAGTCCGCTCCGACGGTCTTCGAGCCCTCGACCCACGACCCGAGCTCCGGCTGCGGGAACTTGCAGTGGATCTCCTTGAGCTGGATGC
>JBOHBA010000316.1:0-5062 GCA_050698095.1 Gaiellaceae bacterium | reverse complement strand
GCCGGAGCGGGCGTGCATCGGGATCGACGAGCGAGATGCGGCGATCAGGGATCGTTCGCTGCCCGGCGAGACGCAGGTCGGTCTGGGAGAGGATCTGCTCGGCCGCCAGCAGCTCACGTTCCAGCCTCTCGACGAGTGCCGCGCCCGGCCGCTCGCGGCCGGCCAGCTCGCGCAGCATCTCGCACCCCCAAAATCGCTGACTTGCAGCGACGTTAGGACCGCCACCGGATGGACCCGACCCATGACCGAGCTCGACTATTTCAGGGGGAAGTAGATCTACGCGTCTCGGGCACAGCGGAAGCCCGCGAAGAGCTGCCGCCGGTATGGGTAGTCCCAGTTGCGAAATGTCGTACGCGCGACGAGCGCAGCGGTCGCCCACGACCCGCCTCGGAGGACGCGGTAGGCGTCGCCGAAGTAGACCTCTGAGCACTCCGGATAGGGGAAGGCCAGAAACCCCGGGTACGACTGGAAGCGCGATGACGTCCACTCCCAGACATCCCCACTCATCTGGACGCAGCCCACGGGGCTCACGCCGCCTGCGTACGAGCCGACCGGCGCGGGGGAGAAGCGCAGGCGATCCAGGCTCGCCTCGAAGCCCATCCACTCCTGGCCCCATGGATAGCGGAACTTCCCCTCGTGGTCATGCCAGCCCGCAGCTCGCTCCCACTCGATCTCCGTCGGCAGTCGCTTCCCCGCCCAGCGCGCGAACGCGTCGGCCTCGTACCAGGACACATGCTGAACCGGCTCGTCCGGCGGTAGAGGCTCGCGGCGCCCGAACCGCACGCGCTGCCACTCGTCGTCCTCCTCCCAGTACAGCGGCAGGGTGACGCCTTCGCGTTCTCGCCAGTCCCAGCCCTCTGGGCTCCAGACCCGCTTCGCGTGGTACCCCCTGTCCTCGACGAACTCGGCGAAGTCGCGATTCGTGACCGGCGCGCGATCGATCCAGAAGGATCGCAGCTCGATCTCGTGCGGCTCGAGCTCGTTGTCGTACGCCCACGGCTCGTACACGGCGCCGAGCACGAACGAGCCGGCCGGGACGTGAATCTCGACGGGGCCGCCGGGCGCGGTGTCCGGAGTACTCGGCTTGGGCACGGGATACTTGGTTCCGGTCCGTAGCTGGACCGTCTGGAGCATCGCCTCCTGGTGCTGGAGCTCGTTCTGGATGACGAGGCCGAACACGAACCTGTGTCGCAGGAGCGCGTTCGGGGCGTCGAGATCGAGGTATTCGAGCGCCTCGATGGCACGCGTCCGCACGTCCTCGGCGTATGCCCGCACGGCTGCGGGCCGCAGCGGCGGGAGCGATGGATGGTCGTGCTCGTGCCGTAGGGCCTCGTGGACCTCCCGGTGACGGTCTGAGACCGATGGATTCCCGTTGAGGCTGCGGAGCAGCCAGAGCTCCTCGAAGGCCGCGACGTGCGCGTACTCCCACACGATCGGAGACGTCAGCAGCGAGGCCTGAGCGACGAGCTCGTCGTCCGAGATCGGCTCGAGCAACTGCTGCGTGCTCGCGCGCGCCCGTTCGAGAGCGTCACGAATCTCGAGCTGCGGTTCCATGTCACAACTGTGCCCGAGGCGGCGGCTATCCGGAACCGCCGTTCGGGTGAGGTTGCTGTTCTCGGCTGGTCGGTCCTTGATCGTCGGTTAGCCTTAGCCGCTCGTCGTTGGAGAGGAGCCGGGTGGGATGAGCGAGACGCAGAACGGCGCGGTCGTCGTCGCGCGCGAGGTAAGCCGCAGATACGGAGAAGGTGAGACGGCAGTCGACGCGCTGCGGGGCGTCTCGGTCGACATCGATCGCGGCCGGCTCACGGCGGTCATGGGCCCGTCGGGCTCAGGCAAGTCGACGCTGATGCACATCCTCGCCGGTCTCGACAAGCCGACCTCGGGCTCGGTCGAGGTCGCGGGAACGGAGATCACGACCCTCGGCGACAACGACTTGACGAAGCTCCGCCGGGAGCACATCGGTTTCGTCTTCCAGTTCTTCAACCTGCTCCCGATGCTGAACGCGCGCGAGAACATCACGCTGCCACTCACGATCTCGGGCGAGAAGCCCGAGGAGGGCTGGGTCGAGCAGGTCGTGAAGGACGTCGGGCTCGCGGACAGGCTGTCGCACCGTCCGGCCGAGCTCTCGGGCGGGCAGCAGCAGCGGGTGGCGATCGCTCGCGCGCTCGTCTCCCAGCCGACGGTGCTCTTCGCCGACGAGCCGACGGGCAACCTCGACTCCGCGACCGGGCAGGAGATCCTCCAGCTTCTGCGCGCCTCGGTCGACACGCGCGGGCAGACGACGGTGATGGTGACGCACGACGGACGCGCGGCCGCGATCGCCGATCGCATCCTCTTCCTCGCCGACGGTCTCATCGTGCGCGAGATGCACGGCGCGACCGCACACGACGTGATCGCGGCGATGGAAGAGCTCGACAGGTGACGCGCTTCGCGATTCGAGGGCTCCTGAGCCGCAAGCTGCGGACAGGGCTGACGGCGCTCGCGATCGTCCTGGGCGTCGCAATGATCAGCGGGACCTTTGTCCTGACGGATTCGATCGACAACGCCTTCGACAAGATCTTTACGGACATCCGGCAGGGTTCGAACGCGATCATCAGCGGCAAGTCTGCCTTCGACCTCACTGACGACAGCGGCGTTGAGGCACCGTCCTTCGACGAGAGCCTCCTCGACCGAATCCGATCGCTGCCGGATGTCGCTGAGGCCGAGGGGAGCGTCGACAGCACGTCGACGCAATTGATCGACGAGAACGGGAAGGTGATTCAGTTCGGTCTAGGTGGTGCTCCCCACCTCGGCTTCTCGATTGCGAACCCGTCGTCGCGCTTCAACCCGTTGACGCTCGTCTCGGGGAGCTGGCCGAAGGAAGGTGAGGTGGTCATCGACAAGGAAACGGCTTCGAAGAAGCATCTGGACGCGGGTGATGCCGTCGCCGTGCAGGTCGAGGGACCGGTTGAGAAATTCCGGATCTCGGGGATCATGCAGTTCGGCTCCGGCCTGTCGATCGGGGGCGCGACTCTCGCGGGCTTCGACTTGCCGACAGCGCAGCGGCTGTTCGAAAAGCCCGGAAAGCTCGACGAGATCGCCGTTGCAGCGAAGGCGAACGTCTCCGACGCAGCGCTCGCAAGGGAGATTCGCGAGGTGCTTCCGCCGGGCACGCAGGTCAGGACAGCTGCTCAGCAGATCGAGGAGGATTCTGCAGACACGAACGAGTTCATCACGTTCATGCGCATCTTCCTCCTCGCCTTCGGGTTCATCGCTTTGTTCGTCGGGTCGTTCGTGATCGCGAACTCACTGTCGATCACGATCGCTCAGCGGACTCGGGAGCTCGCGACGCTACGCATGATCGGTGCCTCACGCCGCCAGCTGCTGCGTTCGATCATCCTCGAGGCTCTGGTCGTCGGTGTGCTCGGCTCGCTGGTCGGCCTGTTCGTCGGTTTTCTGCTCGCGAAGGGCCTGTTCGGCGTCTTCGATCTCATCGGGTTCGACCTTCCTAGCACCGGCCTCGCATTCCTTACCTGGACGGGAGTCTCCTTTGCGCTGGTGGCCGGAATCGTCGTGACCCTGCTCGCAAGCCTTCGCCCCGCGATCCGAGCGACCCGTGTGCCTCCGATCGCCGCCGTTCGCGAAGGGGCAACCTTGCCGCGAGGACGGTTCGCGCGCTTCAAGGGCATCGGAGCAGCGCTCGTCGCTGCCTTGGGCTTCGCGGCTTTGGCGTACGGAGTCTTCGCCGATGGCCTCGGCACTGGACAAGTGCTCGCGTGGATGGGCGTAGGGATAGTTCTCGTCTTCCTCGGAGTTGCGCTCTTCTCCTCTAGGTTCGTCAAGCCGCTTGCGTCTCTCCTCGGTTGGCCTGCGACGCGCATCGGCGGTGCTGCGGGATACCTCGCGCGGGACAACGCGCGCCGCAATCCGCAGCGCACCGCGTCGACCGCAGCGGCCCTGATGATCGGACTGACGCTCGTGACTCTGGTTGCCACGCTTGCCGCCGGCATCCTGGCGTCGTTCCGGGGCGCGGTCAACGACCTCTTCGTCGCCGACTATGCGATCACGGCGCAGAACAACTTCTCACCGATCCCGGTCGACGCCGCGAACGCTGCCGCGAAAGTGTCGGCGGTTACGGCCGTCGGCAATGTCCGCACCGGCCAGATCCGGGTGTTCGACACGACCGAGTTTGCCACCGCGGTCGATGCCGGAGCGGCAGAGGTGATAGACCTGACGTGGAAGGAAGGCTCACAGGCTGTCTTCTCGACGCTAGGTGAGGATGGAGCTTTCGTCGACGACGCCTATGCAGACGACCACTCACTGCGTCTCGGCTCATCGATCGCGATCACGTTCCCGAACGGGAAGACACGACAGTTCCTGGTAGAGGGAATCTTCGACCCGCCGAGCGGCGGCTCACCGTTCGGAGCCGTGACGATCTCCGCGCAAGCCTGGGATGCGGAAGTTCCGACACCAAAGAACCTCTTCTCGTTCTTGAAGACCACCGGCGGGGCGACCGACGCCAACGAGGCTGCCCTCCAGAGAGCCCTCGATACGTTCCCGAACGCCAAGCTCGCGACACGTCAGAAATTCATCGACAACCAGATCGCGCCGTTCAACCGAATCCTCATCATCCTCTATGTTCTCCTGGCGCTCTCCGTGATCGTGAGCCTCGTCGGGATCGTCAACACCCTCGTGCTTACCATCTTCGAGCGCACCCGGGAGATCGGGATGCTCCGTGCGATCGGGATGACGCGTCGCCAGGTGCGGCGCATGATTCTGCACGAAAGCATCATCACGGCCCTCATCGGAGCGGCCCTTGGAATCACTCTGGGGCTCGTGCTCGCTGGACTCCTCGTCTCACGCGTCGAAGAGATCGTCTTCTCGTTCCCGACGAAACAGGTGGTCCTGTTCGTTCTCGCCGCAATCGTCGTCGGGATACTGGCGTCGATCTTTCCGGCGCGCCGCGCCGCGAAGCTCGATCCGCTCCGCGCTATCGCGTACGAATGACGCCGTCCGCTGCGAGCGCGGCGATCTCTTCGTTCGAGTAGCCGGCCTCTCGCAGCACCTCCGCAGTGTGCTCGCC
>JBOHBA010000315.1:0-18470 GCA_050698095.1 Gaiellaceae bacterium | reverse complement strand
GAGGCGCACTGAACGACGGTGATCTCCGTGCACTCTCGGCAGGCGCCGCGCGCCTTCGAGCGACGCTCGCTGCCGTGTCGGGCTAAGGGGCCCCAAGGCGCGGTACGTTCCCGCGCGTGCCTGACTGGGATGCCGAGATCACCATCGAGGAGCTCGTTCGCGGGCTCCTCGTCGAGCAGTTCCCCGCGGCGGCCAGTCCCAGTCGTTGTGGGGCGCGCTCAGTCCGGAACGCGGCCGTCGAGGATCGCGGCGAGACGGGCGGGGTCGATGTTTCCGCCCGAGACGATGCTGACGACGCGGCCCTCGCCCGCGCGCCCCGAGACGGCCGCCGCCACGGCAAGGCCAGCCGCGCCCTCGCCGACGATCCGCGCGCGCTCGAGCAGAAGGCGCACGCCGGCAGCGGCCTCGTCCAACGGGATGGCGAAGGCGTCCGTGACAACCTCGTTCACGTGCTCCCACATCACAGGCAGGAGAGAACCGGAGCCTGCGCCGTCGATGAACGACGGAGTGAAGGCGACCGGCACTGGCCGCCGGCCGTTGGCGATCGCAGCCGCCACGGGGGCTCCGGTCTCAGGCTCGCAGACGTAGATCTTCGTCTCCGGGCGGAGCGCCTTGACCGCGCTTGCGATACCGGTCGTCAGTCCGCCTCCGCCCCACGGAATGCACACGGCGTCGAACGCGTCGAGGTCCTCGACGAGCTCGAGCCCGATCGTGCCGTTGCCGGCAATGACCGGCCAATCCTGCACCGGGTGGACGAAGAAGCCCTCCCCGTCGTCTCCCAGGTCGCGCTCCTCGTCGGCCTCGACCGCCGCCCACCACCGCTCCCACGGCACGCGCACGATCCGGCCTCCAAGGCGCTCGACGGCGGCGAGCTTCGACATCGACGCGTTGTCGGGGACGACGATAGTCGCCGGCACGCCCAGCTCCCGCGCCATCCAGGCGACTCCCTGCGCCATGTTTCCCGTGCTCGTCGTGACGACTCCGTCCGCGAGCGCCTCGCGTGGCGCACTGAGGATCGCGTTCGCGGCCCCGCGCAGCTTGAAGGAGCCGATCGGCTGCAGGTTCTCGAGCTTGAGCCAGATCTCAGCCGGTGCATCCGCATAGAGCCGGACGAGCGGTGTCCGGATGACCGTACCCGCGATGCGCTCCCGCGCGCGCTCGATCTCCGCCAGCGGGATCAGAAGTCGACCTCGGACCCGACGTCCTGCTCGCGCGCGCGCCGTACGACGAGCTCGGCAGAGGCGAGGTCCTCGACTGCGATTCCGAGCGACTCGAACACCGTGAGCTCGTCCTCGTGCTCGCGGCCCGGATGCATTCCGGCGAGCACCTCTCCCAACTCGGCCTTGATGTGCTCCGGTCCGACGGCGCCTTCGGCGGCCGCGATGATGTAGTCGCCGGCCTCGTTCAGGCACGACTCGCGGCGATCGGTGAAGAACGACGAGTGAGCGACGGTCTCGGTGTCGAGCTCGCGCACGGTCGGGAAGCAGGAGCCGACGGCGTTGATGTGCGCACCCTGGGCGAGCCAGCGCCTCTCGACGATCGGCTCTCGTGTGGCCGTGGTCGTGCACACGACATCTGCCCCGGACAGCGCCGTCTCCACGGAGGGCGAGACGATCGCGCCGACCACGCCTGCGAGCCGAGCGGCCGCCTCCGAATTGCGCGCCCAGATGCGGATCTCCGGATCGGCGAGCACCGCGCGCATCGCGTGGACGTGTCCTCGCGCCTGCGCACCCGCGCCGAGGATCGCGACCCGCCGTGCGTCGGGTCGCGCGAGTGCCCGCGTCGCCACTCCCGACACTGCGGCAGTGCGGATCTCGGTGATCGGGGAGGCGTTCAACACGGCGACGAGCTCGCCCGTCTCCCCGTCGTGGAGCAGGACGCCTCCCATGTGCGTGTCGAGACCTCGCGAGGGGTTCGAGGGCACGACGACAATCTCTTTCAGCCCGAAGGCCGGAGCCGCTCCACCGCGGTAGCCGGGCATGAGCCCGAGCAGATTCTCGGCCCCAGGGGGGCGGGCGATCGAGCGGAGCGGCTGGTACAGCTCACCTCGGGCCAGGGACGCCAGCACCTCGGACATCGCTTCGATGCACGACTCCATGTCGAGGAGGCGGCGCACGTCGTGCTCCGAGAGGATGAGGACGCTCACGCGAACAAGCCTCTCAGATGCTCCAGCTCTGCGGAAGTGAGGTTGAGCGACAGCGCTTCTCGCACGGGCTCGAGGTACTCGACGCGCGTCGGGCCGACGACGACCGCTGTGATCTCGGGAACGCCGAGAAGCCACGCGATCGCGAGGCCTGCCATCGACACGCCGCGGCCGGCGGCCTCGTGCTCCAACGCCTCGAGCGCGTCGAAGACCGCGTCGGTCGTGTACCCGAGGTAGGACTCGGGCCGCTGCGTCATGCGTGAGCCCTCCGGATACGGCTGGCCGCGGCGGTATTTCCCCGTGAGCCAGCCTCCGGCCAGCGGCCCGAACGCCTCGTACCCGAGGCCGTGCTCGTGGCACACGGCGAACACGCTCTCCGCGTCCGTTCGTTCGAGCAGTGAGAACGAGTTCTGCACCCACTCGTACCGGGTGAGGCTTTCGAGCTCCGAGATCTCGACGGCTTCCGCGAGCTGCTCGGCGGTGAAGTTCGAAGCTCCGACCGCGCCGACCTTTCCTGCCCGGACGAGCTCGTCGAACGCAGCGAGCGTGTCTTCATGCGGCGTGTCCGGATCGAAGTCGTGTGCCATGTACAGGGCCACGCGTTCGAGGCCGAGCCGGCTGAGGCTGGCCTCGAGCTGACGCCGGATACGAGGACGCGAGAGGCCGTGATCTTCCCCGGTATTCATCGGGTTGAAGGTCTTCGTCTCGATCGTGATCGCGTCGCGCACGGCCGAGCCCTTGGTCGCGAGCCACTCGCCGATCCAGGTCTCGCTGCGGCCGCCGCCGTAGGCGTCCGCCGTGTCGAAGGTCATCAGCCCGAGCTCCCACGCGGCGTCCATGATCCGGAACGCCTCGTCCTTCGGGATGCCCTGGCCGAAGAACGCCGGCGACGAGCCGACTCCGCCGAAGTTCCCGCATCCGAGGACGACGCGCGACACGGTGATGCCGGAGCGCCCGAGCTCGCGCGTCTCCATTGAACGATCCTATGCCGCTTCCGGCATGGCCACCGGACGCGGTGTCGCTATACGCGCGAGCAGCAGGGCGCCGAGCAGTGGTCCGACGGCGCAGACGACGAACACGCCGTCGTAGCCGACAGCGGAGGCGATCGCGCCGAGGCTCAGTGCGCCGACCGCGAACCCGAGCTCCGTAAACGCGGTGAACGTCCCGACGACGGAGCTGCGCTCGCTTGCCGGCGCTCCATTCACGGCGAGCGTCATGAGCGCGGGGAACGCGAGCGCCTGTCCGAACGCGAGGACGACCGTTCCTGCGAAGAGCCCCGTCGGCACGTTCCAGATTCCGATGACCAGGAGGCCGGAGGAGATAAGGACGAGCGCGGTGCCCGACGTGCGCTTCGGCCCAAGTCGATCGGGGATCTGGCGACCCACGATGCGCGTCGCGACGACGACGATCGAGAATACGAGGAAGACGGCGCCTGCTCCCTCCAACCCGAGATCTCGCGCGTAGAGCGCTGCAAACGTGCCGAGGCCGGCGAACCCGAAGACGGTCACGGCGAGGACGAGCCCCGGTCCGACGGCAGCCGGATGGACGAGACGCGAGCGTGCAAAGGCCTCCTCGACGGCACGTACCGGAGCCGTCTCCGGAAGCGCGAAGCCGATCGCAGCCGCAAGAAGGCAGAAGCCGGCTGCGAAGAGCCAGACGGCGTCGAAGCGATCGGTGCCGAGTACGAGCTCGCCCAGCAGCGGCCCTAGCGCGAGCCCTCCCCAGAGACCCAGGCTGTAGAGACTGAGCGCCTCGCCACGCCGCTTCTCCGGCGCGACGTCCATCACCATGGTCGCGGCGCCGACGAGGAGTGCGGCCTCGCCGAGGCCCGTGAGCAGGCGGAACGCGATCAGTGTGCCGAGCGAGTCGGCGAGCGTGTACCCGGCGATGCTCGCGGCTGCGATCACCGCCCCGGCGACGATCAGGATGCGGCGGCCTCTACGATCCCCGATGCGGCCGGCGATCGGCTGGAACACGAGGATCATCGGGCTGACCGCGCCTACGGTGAGCGCCACGCCAAAGCTGCCGGCGCCGAGCTCGTCGTTCGCATACACCGGCAGGATCGCCAGCAGCATCCCGATCGACATGCACATCGCGAGCTCGGCGAGCACCGCGAGGACGAACGGCCTCGTCAGGACACGATCGGGTTGCACGTGCTCGATACCCAAGCAGATACGCTCGCCGCCCATGAGCCAGGTCATCAGCCTGCAGGAGCTTCAGCTTGCGGCCCGCAACCACGGGATGCCTCTCGAGGCGCTTCGCTGGGACGTCACCCCGATCGGGCTCCATTACCTTCTGATCCACTACGACATCCCGGACGTCGATGTCGGCGGCTGGCGGCTGGAGGTCAGCGGGCTCGTCGAACGGCCGCTGTCATTGTCGCTCGACGATCTCCGCTCTCGGCCCGTGGCGGAGGCGACGGTGACGATGGAGTGCGCCGGCAACGGGCGCGCCCACGTCGAGCCGCACGTGGTCAGTCAGCCGTGGCTGCTCGAGGCCGTCGGCACGGCTCGGTGGCGCGGGACGCCGGTCGCCGGGCTGCTCGAAGACGCGGGCGCGCGCGACGATGCCGTCGAGGTTCTCTTCACCGGGCTCGATCGGGGCTTCGAGGGAGGGGAGGAGCAGGCGTACGCGCGAAGCCTTCCGCTGGGCGAGGTACTCGCGGGTGACGCCATCCTGGCGTACGAGGTCAACGGGGTCCCCTTGCCTCCCCAGCACGGGTATCCGCTTCGGCTCGTGGTGCCGGGGTGGTACGGGATGACGAGCGTGAAGTGGCTCTCGAGCATCGCGGTCCTGGGCGAGCCGTATGGCGGCTACCAGATGAGTCACAGCTACCGGCGCCGGCAGCACGAGGACGAGCCCGGCGAGCCGATCATGCGCATGGCACCGCGTTCCCTGATGATCCCGCCCGGCATTCCCGAGTTCCTCAGCCGGTCGCGCGCTCTCGACGCGGGCACATGCGAGCTGCGGGGCCGCGCGTGGTCGGGGGAGTCGGCGATCGCCGGTGTCGACGTCTCGACAGACGGCGGGGCGACATGGCACGAGGCCGAGCTCGGCGATGACGCTCTCGGCCGCTGGGCATGGCGATCATGGAGCTTCGGGTGGTATGCCGAGCCCGGCGAGTACGAGCTCTGCTCCCGTGCGCGCGACGCGGCTGGAAACGTCCAGCCGCTGGACCCGCCCTGGAACGTCGGCGGCTACATGAACAACGCCGTGCAGCGCGTCGCGGTGAAGGTGAACGAGTAGCCGAAAACGACGAAGCCCGCATTGCGGCGGGCTTCGTGTGGTGACGCGGGCAGTAGCCCACGGACGACTGAGACTCGTAGTCATTGTAGCCCGGTTCGGGGCGGAGGGTGCCGGAGTCGAACCGGGACCGGCTCTCGCCAGTCGGACGAGTCTCAGTCGTCCATCCCGCCGTGGGATGTCACCCTCCACCGCCGGGAGGCACGGTAAGGGGCCGACGGCCGTCTTACCCACGGCGTGGTAAATCGGCGCACATTCGGCGCAGACCCGTACATTTCGCGGCACTGTGACGCGCGCATCGGTGAGTGTGGGCCTGATCGTCGCCGCAGTCGTTGCGACGGCCAGCGCGGGCGCTTCCGACGGGACGACGGCCCGACTACGGCTCGACGGCGTTCCGTTCCAACCCGAGCTTGCGATGACCTCGGCCCAGCGGGCGGTCGGCCTCATGAACCGTCGCCGCGCGCCGAAGGACGGGATGCTCTTCGTCTTCCCGCACGAAACCACGGGCGGGTTCTGGATGAAGAACACGCTCGTGCCGCTCACCATCGCCTTCTTCGACACGCGGGGAAAGCGCGTGCGCAAGCTCTCGATGACGCCGTGCCGCCAGGAGTCGTGTCCCGTCTACAGCCCCGGTAGGCGGTATCGCTTCGCGCTCGAGCTGCGCGCCTCCGACACGAGGCCGGCCGCGAAGCTCGGCCCGTTGTCCGCGCTCGGACGACTGGCTCGCGCTTCGAGCTGACCCGGCCGTGCGATGTCTGTGCGCAGTCGGTCTTGTCGTTCTCGTGGCCTCGCCTGCCCACGGAGCGAGGGCGCCCGTCATCGTCATCGACCCCGGCCACGACCTGCGCGCTAATCCTGCGACGGAGCCGATCGGGCCCGGCTCCGCAACGCGCAAGATCAAGGACGGCGGTGGCACGCGAGGTGCGGTCTCCACGCTCAGCGAGGCTCAGCTCAACCTGCGTGTGGCACTCAGGTTGCGCACGCTTCTCGAGGTAGCGGGCATCCGCGTCGTGATGACGCGGACGAAGACGGCCGGCACGAGCATCGGCAATGTCGCGCGTGCTCGGATCGCGAACGAGGCCGGCGCTGCGCTCTTCCTCCGAATCCACGCCGACGGCTCGACCGACCCCGGCGCGCGCGGGACGCACACGCTGTACCCGGCGCTTCGCCGCCGCTGGACGGATGACGTCTACGCGGAAAGCAAGCGGGCGGCACGAATCGTGCAGTCGGAGCTGGTGCGCGCCCTCCGCTTTCCCGACCGCGGTCTCCAGGAGCGATCGGACTTCACCGGCTTCAACTGGGCCGACGTGCCCGTGATCCTCGTCGAGCTGGGATTCATGACGAACGAGACCGAAGATCGCCTGCTCGGCACCACGGCCTACCAGCGACGGGCAGCTCTCGGCCTGTGTCGAGGGGCGCTCCGCTTCCTTGCGCGCTCACCCCGCGAGTGCGCTTGATCCCCCGTCGCAGCGGGCCGCAGGCTATCGTGAACGCGACCAGATGGGCGCAAAGCGACAACAGACCATGGCGAAGGTGGCCCGCGAGCGCGCGGTCAAGGAGCGTCGTGCGCGCAAGCTCGAGAAGAAGCAGGCGAAGAAGTTCGCCTCGGAGCTCGGCGAGCCGATGCCCGACGAGATGGAGCGGCCGGTTCTGCCCGACCTGAACGCGCGGTACGTCGACGGCGGCCCGCCCGAGCCCGTCGCCCCCGAGCCGCCCGTCGATTCTTCTTCCTAGTGGTCTCTCCTGGAAGTCCGGTGTGTACTTCCAGGAGCGACCACTAAAACTCGATCTCCGCCGGGGACTTTCAGCGCCAGTCGATCGACACGACTTCGATTGGCTGCTCGAAGCCCTTCATCGACTCGGCTCGCGGTTCCGAGAGGCGGAACGAGGTTACGACGCCGTCGAGCGTCTCCCGGCTGGCAAGGATCTCCTTTCCCCGGGCGGCAGCGCCGATCCGAGCCGCGGCGTGAACACCTTGGCCGCCGTAGTCCGTCGCGCCGCTGTCGGTGCGAAACGCCGCTCCCGCGTGAACCCCGATCCTCACGTCCGGAGCGACGACCTCGGCGTCGAGCGCGCGCTGGATCGCGACCGCGGCGTCGACAGCGGCCCTCGGGCTCTCGAAGGACGCGAAGAAGCCGTCACCGGTCTTCTTGACGATCTCGCCGCCGGCCTCGACGATTCGGTCCCGAACGAGCTCGTCGTGCCGGCCGAGAAGTCTCTTCCACTTTTCGTCTCCCAGCGTCTCGAGCAACCTCGTCGAGTCGACGATGTCGGTGAAGACGAACGTGCGGCGGATTTCGGCTTTGCCGAGCAGCTCCTTTACGCGCTCCTCGTCGAGCTTGGCTCCAAGCCGGTCGAACGTCGCAAGCGCAGTCTCCAGCTCGGCCGTCCCACCGTGCGGGTCGCCGCGACGGCGCTCGGCGATGCCGAGGAGCGTTCGCGCGAGCGCAGTCTCGTACGGTGCTCCGACGCTCTGCCACTCGTCTCGTGCTCGCCGTAGGCTGGCGACGGCTCCATCCCAGTCCTTCTCGGCCAGCGCGATCTGGCCCGACGCGTAGTGAATCGTGGCGTCGAACGACACGGCGCGACGGTTCCCGATCTTGTACGAGTCGACGATACGCTCGAGCTCCTCCGCGGCGGCGCGTGCAGTCTTCAGATTCCCTGCGGCGAGCGCGATCTCCACCTGTGCCGGGAGTCGCCTTACGCGAACTAGCGGGTCTGCGACCTCTTGCAGGGATCGCGCGATGCCCGCCACGGCGGCGTCGATCTTGCCCTCGGCAAGGCGCAGCAATGCCAAGCCCGGCTGTGGGTCGCGACCGAGCTCGTTCGACGTTCGGTAGGACTCCTCTGCGCCCTCGAAGTCGCCGCGCTGGCGCCGGATTTCCCCGACCTGGTAGTGACCGCCGGCGGTGATGCCGCGATCGAAGTCGTGGAGCTCCTCACATGCGGCGACGGCCTGCGCCTCAGCGCCCGGCCAGTCGCCGCGGAGACGAAGCACCTCCGCCCGGTGGACTCGACACGCTCCGGGAAACCCACTGACGTCGAGCTGATCGCACCACCGATTCGCAACCTCGGTCCACTCGGCCGCGCGCCGATAGTCGCCGAGGTCGCGGCACGAGCTGATCGTGAGGCAGTAGACGGTTCCGCTGGCGTGTGGTTGCAGATCGCCGCACATCGCTGACGCGGTCGCCTCGTCGAGCAGCTTGAGCCCCGCCTCGATGTCGCCTCCTTTGATGAGTGCGCGACCCCTTCCGGAGACTGCGAGCGCCTGTCCGTCCCGATCGCCGACGCGCTCGGCAACCTCGTACGCCTCGTCGAAGAGCTGGATCGCCCGTTCGAGGTCGCCCTCGGCGAACAGCGCCCTGACTCCGTGAGTCAACGCGAGACGGGAATGCTCAGGCGCCTCCGGCTGGCCCGCGAGTAGTCGCTCCGCGTTCGCGAGCCATCCGGACGCGACAGAAAATGCTCCTCGACCCTCGTAATCCCACGCCAGTGTCAAAGCGATCCGCGCGGCGCCGAGCTTGTCGCCGGCCGCCGTGTGTGCGGCGTACGCCCGCTCGCGGAGCGCGATCGCCTGGTCGAGCTTCCCACTCCACCACGCCGCCTCGCCGAAGCTCTCCAGGTCGGCGGGCAGCAAGTTCTCCGCCGGGTCGAGGCCCGAGTACGTCGCGTGCGCCTGGCGCCATGCTTGGCGCTTCGCAGCGGCGCGCGCTTCGTCGAGCGATTCGATCACCTGGGACACGAGAGCTCCAGCATTGTCGTCCTCTTACATTACGACAGCGTCGTTCGGCGGCGTGATTGACTGCTGCGATGGCGGCGTCGGCTGGCTTGCACGAACATCGGAGCGAACGGCGACGCGGCCAACTGTTCGTCGCCCTCGCTGCGATCGCGTGGTCGACCGCGGGCGTGATGCAGCGAGAGCTCTCGGCCGACACGGCGACGCAGCTCGCGGGACGCGCATTCTTTGCCTTCCTCGCCCTCTTCGCCTTCGTCGCCGTCGTCAACCGTGGCCGCCCGCTCGTCGCCTTCCGCTCGATGGGCGTCGCGGGCTTCGCGGTCGCCGCGTGCACCGCGTTCGCGTCGGGCTTCTTCATCGTCGCCCTCAACCACGCGAACGTCGCAAACGTGCTCTTCATGCAGGCGGTCGCACCGATCGCCGCCGCGCTGCTCGCCTGGATTGCGCTTGGCGAGTCGATCTCGCGGCGGTCGTGGATCGCCATGGCGATCGCTGTTCTCGGAGTCGCGCTGATGGTCGGCGGCGCGGGCAGCGGCGGTGTCGTCGGAGTCGGTTCCTCGCTGGCGATGACGCTCGCCTTCGCGGTCGCCATCGTCGTCACACGACATCGGCGAGACGTCTCGATGGCGCCGGCAATCTGCCTTTCGCAGCTTCTCGTCGTCGTGACGATAGCCCCGCTTGCGAGCTTCGGGACCGTGGGCGAGCACGATGTGGTTTTCCTCGTCCTGCTCGGTTTCGGGCAGATGGGTCTCGGACTGGCCTTCCTCACGGTCGGCGCGCGGCTGATTCCCGCGGCGGAGGTTGCGCTGATCACCTTGCTCGAGGTCGTCCTGGCACCGCTCTGGGTGTGGATCGCGATCGCCGAGAGGCCGGCGCCGGCCGCGATCGCGGGCGGGTTCGTGGTGATTCTCGCCGTTGTGGTCTCCACGACGCAGAAGGCGCGGGCGACGGCAGTCCGCAGCACGGTCACCGTGCCTGAGGCAGCTCGTTAGCGCGGGATCTGCGCGACGGCGAGGGCCGCGTCGGCTAGCGTGCGCGCGATGAGCGACGACGAGAAGACCGAGGCGAAGCCCGACCACGAGGCGCCGGCCGGCGCCGAGAGCACCGGAACGTGGGGGCGTGGGCGCAAGGCGATCCAATATACGGCCACCGGGAAGTGGACGGTCCTGCGGAAGAAGGAGAGGCCCGCCGCTGAGATGTTCTCCGTCTCCTACGTCGCCGCGGGTGGCGACGGGAGCCGGCCGGTCATGTTCGTCTTCAACGGTGGTCCGGGAGCGTCGTCGGCCTTCCTGCACATGGGCGCGGTCGGGCCGCGGCGGGTGGCATTCCCGGCGGACGGGACTCTGCCGACCATGCCGCCGCGCCTCGTCGAGAACGAGTCGTCGTGGCTGGCGTTCTCCGATCTCGTCTTCGTCGATCCCGTCGGAACCGGCTTCAGCCGAGTCATCGAACCGGAGAAGAAGCCGGAGGGCAAGGACGCGAAGCCGTCCGACGACGCTGCGGATCCGAAGGAGTACTTCGGGTACAAGCGCGACCTCGAGTCGCTCTGCGAGTTCATGGGCCGCTGGCTCTCCGACAACGGTCGCTGGGGATCGTCTGTCTTCATCGCCGGCGAGAGCTACGGCGGCTATCGGGTCGGGCGTCTCGTCCGCATGCTGCAGGAATCCACGGGCATCGGCCTGAACGGCGCGATCCTGATCTCACCCGCGCTCGAGATCGCGGGCCTCGCGCCGACGGACTACGACGTGCTCGGCTGGGTCGACCGCGTTCCGACGATGGCCGCTGCCGCCGTGCACCACCGGCGCTCGCGTGCGTTCCGGAAGGGGACGGCGCTCACAAAGGTGCTGAGCGAGGCCGAGGCCTTCGCCACGAGCGAGTACGCGTCGTTCCTCACGCGCGGCGCCTCCCTGCCCTCGAAGGAGCGGGCGCGGATTCTGTCCCGGTTGGGCGACATCCTCGGGCTTCGGGCCGAGGTCGTGGAGCGCGCCGACGGGCGCGTCTCGATGTACACGTACGTGCGCGAGCTGCTGCGCGACGAGCGCAAGGTCCTCGGCCTGTACGACGCGACGATCACCGCGACCGACCCGTTCCCGGACCGTGACGGGTTCGGGACCTGGCCGGACCCGACCCTTTCGGGCATCAGCCCTGCGTACACGATGGCGGTGAACCGGATGCTGCGATCGGAGATCGGCGTCGAGACCGACCGCGAGTACGCGCTGCTCTCGTACGAGGTCCACACCGCGTGGAAGGACGACACCGAGCACCACGCGTTCGAGTCGCCTCCGGGCGCGACGGACGACTTCCGGTACGGGATGGCGCTGAACCCGCACCTGAAGGCGTTCATCACGCACGGCCAGTACGACCTCGTGACGCCGTACTACACGAGCGATCGACTACGAAATCTCATGCGGCTCGATCCGCAGATGGCGGAGCGGCTCACCGTTCGGCACTTCGGCGGAGGGCACATGTTCTACGCCTGGGAGGCGAGCCGGAAGGCGTTCACCGAGGCGATTGCGGCATTCGTCAAGCACGCGGCGCCGGGTTAGGGGCAAGATGCGGGCCCCGGAAGGCCCGCATCACCGTTCTAGATGTTAGGCGCGCGCGCCGGCGAGAATCTCGACGATCGGTGCGTCGTACAGATTCGCGGACTGGACGGTTCCGCCCATCCCGCGCACGATCTCCTCGCGCTTCGCGGCGAACTGGCGCTCGGCCTCTTCAGCACCTTCCCTCGTCTCCCAGAGCACGACCGACCGCGCCCGGCGGTTCGCGTCGTCGACGAGCGAGATGAAGCCTGCGAAGCCGTCGATCTCGTTGAGTCCGGGGATGATCTTCTCGCGGATGATCCCCAGTACCTCTTCGCGCTTCGACGGGTCTACGCCTTCGATCTCGACGAGCCGTCCGTACATGTGCTGCTCCTTCCGTCGGTGTCCGCTCGATCCTATGGCGTACGACCGAGCGCTGCTTGACATATTCCGATATCGGTATATGATATCGCAATGGCACGAGCGGCAACGACGGCAGACGCGTTCAACGCGGTGGCCGAACCCCGGCGGAGGCAGATCCTCGACGTCCTGGCCGGCGGCGAGCATCCCGTGAACGATCTCGTCGTGCGGCTCGGTCTGGCTCAGCCTCAAGTGTCGAAGCATCTGCGTGTCCTCCGTGAGGTGGGCGCCGTCGAGGTGCGCGAGGCCGGGCGACAGCGGCTGTATCGGCTGAACGGCCACGCGCTCAAGCCCATCCACGACTGGGTGAAGGAGTACGAGCGCTCCTGGTCGGAGCGGTTCGACCAGCTGGACGTCGTGTTGGAGGAACTCGAGCAACAGGAGGCAGAAGATGGCAGCAGTGAGTAGCGGTACCGCGACGGTCACGCTCCCGACCGACGAGCAGATCCTCATCACGCGGGAGTTCGACGCGCCGAAGCACCTGGTGTGGAGGGCGTGGACCACGCCGGAGCTGGTCAGGCGCTGGTGGCACGCGAACCGCGGCGAGATGACGGTCTGCGAGATCGACCTGCGGGTGGGGGGCGGATGGCGATATGTGATGGTCGCCGAGGGGTTCGGCGAGGTCGCCTTCCACGGCGAGTTCCGAGAGATCGTTCCGAACGAGCGGCTCGTCTCGACCGAGGTCTACGAGGGGATCCCCGACGCCGACGAGCACGCGGCGCTGGACATCCTCACGCTGACCGAGGTCGACGGGCGCACGACCCTCACGATCCTCGTCGAGCACCAGACGAAGGACGATCGTGATGCGCACATCTCGTCCGGCATGGAGGACGGCATGCAGGACGCGATGGATCTGCTGGAGCAGGTCGCCGTCTCGCTTCGCTGAGCCTGCGCGGTCGGCCACCGGAGGCAACCGCTTCCGGTGGCCTGGCCGTGTGCTCTCGCGCCGTGGGTCTTGGCCGCACAAGCTGGCCAGGTCCCGCTAGCGTGGTCGTCGTGTCAAGTGCGTCGCCTGCGACTGTCGCCGTCGAAGAACAGCTCGAGCTGCACCGGGTCGAGTTGACGGCGTACTGCTACCGCATGCTCGGGTCGGTCGACGCCGAGGACGCCGTGCAGGAGACGTTCATCCGGGCGTGGCGGGCGTATGACCGCTTCGAGGGGCGCTCGGCGCTCCGCTCGTGGCTCTACCGGATCGCGACGAACGTCTGCTTCGACATGCTCGAGAGCCGGAAGCGGAGAGCTCGCCCGATGGACCTGGGGCCGGCCAGCGAGCCCGTCGTCGAGAATCTGCGCACGCCCGATCAGCTCTGGATCGAGCCGATGCCGGACAGCCTCGTCGTCGGCGGCGGTGATCCTGCCGAGATCGTCGGCGCGCGCGAGTCCGTCCGGCTCGCGTTCGTCGCCGCACTCCAGCAGCTCCCGCCGCGGCAGCGCGCCGTGCTGATCCTCTGCGAAGTGCTGCGCTGGAAGGCGACCGAGGTCGCGGAGCTCCTCGAGACGAGCGTCGCGTCGGTCTCGAGCGCGCTGCAGCGGGCGCGCGCCACGCTCGAGGCGAGCGATGCGACACCGTCGGCGATGGCGCCGTCGGTCGACGCCGCTGACGAAGACCTCCTGCGGCGCTACGTCGAGGCATTCGAGCAATACGACCTGGAGGCTCTGACGACCTTGATCCGCGAGGACGCGACGCAGTCGATGCCCCCGTTCGATCTCTGGCTCGCGGGACGCGACGACATCCTCCGCTGGTGGGTTGGCCCCGGGAGCGGTTGCCGCGGCTCGCGCGTCATCCCGGTCGGGTCCGCGAACGGGGCGCCCGCGTTCGGTCAGTACAAGCCGCGTGACGACGGCGAGGGGTACGAGCCGTGGGCGCTGCAGGTCATCGAGATCGAGAACGGCAAGGTCGTCGAGCTCAGCTTCTTCCTCGACGTCGAGACCGCCTTCCCGCGCTTCGGCCTACCGCTTCGATTCGAGGAGCTGGACCAGGCCGAGCCGGCCTGAGACCGATGTCGAGGTACGAGCTCATCGGTCTGCGAGAACTTCCGTGAGCCCCATGAAGGCGACGAGCTCGAGCAGCTCCTCCTCTGCGTGTCGGAGCTGAACACGGCATTCGCACCGGCGTGCGGCGAGCTGAAGTCGCGCGAGAGCATCCACGGTCACGGCGTCGACCGGGACCCCGGTCACGTCGCAGGCTGCGATTGGAGCATCGCTCTGACGCAGCAGCGCGCAGACCCGGTCGCAGAGTCCGGGAAGGTCCGAGCGCCTGATCGGGCCGTAGATAGCGAATGAGAAGTCATTCGCCGTGGGTGTCGGCATCGCTCATCAGACGCCGCGAGAGCGCAAAAATGAGCGCTCATCCCGTCTCGCGCTGCGACTGCGCGACGAGGCCGTCGAGAAGGACGTCGAGACCGAACTCGAAGCGCACGTCTGGCCCGCCGGACGTGAGCTCGGCAGACAGCTCCGAGAGATTGGGGAACCGATCGGCGGGAAGCGACGCGAAGTACTCGCGCAGCTGCCCGATGAAGTCGCGCGCGGAGGCATCACCCTCGTTGGGCACCGCCAAGCCGAGGCACTCCTCGAAGCTGAACGCGCCGATGAAGAGGTAGATCATGTCGCCCGCGAGCGAGGCCACGCGGTCGGAGAGCCCGCCCGCGCGGAGGATCGAGAGGTGCCACTCCATGTATCGCACCGCGTTCGGCCCGACCGGGATTCGACCGAACGACAGCTGCGCGATTCCGGGATGGCGGGCCATCATCTCCCGCTCGTCGCGCGCGGCCTGCTTGATCTGCTCGCGCCAGCGCTCGGGATCGGGCTCGGGCATCGGCAGCTCGCCGATGACGCGGTCGAACACGAGCTGCAGGAGCTGTTCCCTGTTGGCGACGTGCCAGTAGACCGCGCCGGCGCCGACACCGAGCTCCTCGGCGAGGCGTCGCATGCTGAACCCCGGGGCGCCTTCTCGGTCGAGCAGGCGAAGCGCGGCGTCCACGATCGCCTCGCGACTGAGCTGAACTCGGGTGCGCGGCTTGCGCGGCGGCTTGAGCCACGGGGCTTCGGGTACCTCCGGCGCGCCGATTGGGTCGATGTGGTGTTCGGCCTCAGATTCCACTTGACCGGAACATCATACAAGTGATAGAACGCTGTTCAAGTGAACAGAGTTCACCCGCACGAACAGCGTTCCGCGGTCGCCCGGAAGGGAATTGGGCCCGGCTGCGTTGGTCCAGGTTCACGCACTCGACGATGAGTTTTCGAGCCGCAGCACGTCACTAGGGCAATCAGCAGCAACGAAGAGGGGTAGGCAATGACTGATCAGAAGTACGAGAACGACTCCAACGGCGGGCGGCTCGCAGCCCACGAACGACTCTCCACCGGATCGCTCGCTCGCTGGGCGCGAGCCTGCGCGACGCATCCATGGCGCGTCGTCGGAGGGTGGCTCGGCATCGTCGTGCTGCTCTTTGTCCTCGTCTCGACCGTCGGGGGCGATCTGCGCGACGAGTTCGAGATCCCGGGTTCCGACACCCAGAGGGCAACGGACCTGATCGAGGCCGAGTTCGCCTCCGAGCAGGGAGGCGTGCTGAGGGTCGTGTTCGCCGCGCCCGAAGGCGAGCGCCTCGACACCCCCGAGCGCAAGGCAGCGGTCCAGGAGGCCGTCGCCCGCCTCCGGTCGCAGGAGTTCGCGCCGACGGAGAAGAAGGCCGGACTGGAGAGCGTCACCAGCGCGTTCGGCAAGGACACGCTCTCCGACGACGGCCGCATCGCGTACTCGGAGGCGCAGTTCGACCGGATCATCTACGACGAGGACCGCGAGGCGGTCGTCGCTGTCGAGGACGCTGTCCGAGAGGTAGTCGAGCCCGCCGGAGTGACCGCCGAGTACGCGGGCGAGGCGGAGTTCCCGCCCGTCGAGCAGGGGACGTCGGAGCTACTTGGCCTGCTCGCGGCGATCATCGTGCTGCTGATCGTCTTCCGCACGTTCGTGGCGAGCTTGATCCCCATCGCATTGGCGATCGTCGCGCTGCTGACTGCGTTCCTGCTGCTGTTCATCCTCGCCGGCCTCACCACGATCAACACGATCACGCCGATCCTCCTCTCGATGATCGGACTGGGCGTCGGCATCGACTACTCGCTGTTCATAGTCACGCGCTTCAGGCAACTCCTCCACGAGGGGCTCTCGCCGCGTGATGCCGCGGCCGAGGCCGGAGCATCCGCCGGGCGTGCGGTGCTCTTCGCCGGGCTCACCGTTGCGATCTCGGTGACGGGACTTGCGTTCTTCGGGATGGACTTCGTGACGAAGCTCGGGATTGCGAGTGCGCTCGGCGTGTTGACGACGGTGCTGATCGCGAACTCGCTCCTGCTCGCCGTGCTGGCGCTGCTCGGTCACAAGATCGACCGGTTGAAGGTGCCATTCCTGCGCGCAATCGACGACTCCGAGGCAGCGCGCGAGAAGACGCTCGTTGCCCGCTGGGGCCGGTTCGTGACCGCGAATGCAAAGGTCGTCTTCCCCGTCGTCCTCTTGGTGATCCTCGCCCTCGCGGGCACGTCGACACTCGTGCGCTTGGGTGCGGCAGACCAGGGGACGCAGCCCACGGAGCAGACGAGCCGGAGGGCATACGACCTGCTGGCCGAGGGTTTCGGCGCGGGCTTCAACGGCCCGATCCCGATCGTGGTCGACGTGAACGGCGATGCCGCCGCCCCGCAGCGAATCTTCGACGGTATTCAGGGCCTCCAAGGCGTGGCGTCCGTCGGTGAGCCTCAGCTCAACGACGCGGAGACGGTAGCGATCGTCTTCGTGACTCCGGACTCCGCCCCTCAGGACGTCGAGACGGACGACCTGGTCGCGCGCTTGCGCGGAGACGTCGTGCCGGCTGCGACCGCCGGCGGCGACGCGGTCGCCTACGTCTCGGGGCAGACCGCTGCGTTCAAGGACATCGGCGACCGGATCCTGGAACGGCTGCCGCTGTTCCTCCTGTACATCGTCGGCGTCACCTTCATCGTGCTGGCGATGGCCTTCCGGTCGATCGTGATCTCGCTGACGGCCGCGATCACGACGATCCTGTCGGCGTTCGTCGGCTTCGGTGTGCTGACGCTGGTGGTGCAGGAGGGCCACCTCCTCGGCCTGACCGGGCTCGACAAGACGGGCCCGATCGAGACGTTCGTCCCGCCCATCGCGTTCGCGATCTTCTTCGGGCTCTCGATGGACTACATGGTGTTCATCATGAGCCGTATCCGGGAAGAGCACGTGCACGGCCTGAACACGCACGATGCGGTCGAGCACGGGATTGCGGCGATCGGCCGCGTTGTCGTGGCGGCGGCGCTGATCATGGGCACGGTCTTCGCCGCGTTCATCCTCAGCGCCGACCGGATCCCCAAGGAGTTCGGGCTGCTGCTGGCGGTCGCGATCCTGACCGACGCGCTGATCGTGCGGATGACGCTCGTGCCCGCCTTCCTCACCATCCTGGGGGAGAAGTCGTGGTACATCCCGCGCTGGCTCGATCGCCTTCTCCCGAACGTCACCATCGAGCCTCCGCATGACGGCGAGGCTGCTCCCGCTCTCGAGCATGGACGCCAGTCGCAGCCGAAGCCGAGCGAAGCATGAGGGTGCGAGGTGGTCAGATCCGCTTCGTTCAACTGACGCCCCAGGCTCGGCCTGCTCCATCGCGATCGGTAAGGGTGTGACTGATGCGCCGCCCGGCTCGGTCCGCGGGATGCAGATGGTCGTCTCGGATATCGAGGCCGCCCACGCGGAGCTCGCCCGCCGCGGCGTCGGACCTTACGTGGGGCTCATTCGTCCTCTTCGCCGACCCGGATGGCAATCGATGGTCGGTGCAGCAGGTACAGCCACGTGAGCGAGTAGGCTGAGATGACTGACCTGAAGCTAGAGCTTGTGCTCATTCCCGTCTCGGACGTGGATCGCGCGAAGGCCTTTTACACCGACCAGGTCGGCTTCGATCTCGATGTCGACCACCAGCCGAACGATGAGTTCCGCATCGTGCAGATGACGCCGCCCGGGTCCGCGTGCTCGGTCACGATCGGGGTCGGGATCACGAGTGCGGAGCCGGGGTCGTATCGCGGCACCCATCTGGTGGTGTCCGACATCGAGGAGGCGCGCGCCGAGCTCGTCAAGCGTGGGGTGGAGGTCGGCGAGATTCGGCACATGGGGTCGGGCGGCTGGGCGCCGGGCGCTGATCCGGAGCACCGCGACTACAACTCGTTCGCCGACTTCAGCGATCCCGACGGGAACAGCTGGGTTCTCCAGGAGGTGCGCGGCAGGTCGGGCGGGTGAGCGCGGGTGCGTGACCGGCTGTCGTGCGCCTGTCGGGCTTAGAGCTCCTAACGCAATGAACGCCCATGTCGCTGACCGGCGCTGGACGCCGTGATGCTGCGTCCTCAGTCGCGCCCATATCGCTGCGGATATGGG
>JBOHBA010000314.1:0-3612 GCA_050698095.1 Gaiellaceae bacterium | reverse complement strand
ACACGAGCGCTTCGTACGGACGATGGTCGCGGGCGCGACCGGTATCGACCTCTTCCTGCTCGTCGTCGACGCGGGTGAGGGGGCCCGACCGCAGACCCGTGAACACCTCGCCATCCTCCGGCTTCTGGGCGTCCGGCACGGTGTCGTCGCCGTCACCAAGCTCGACGCGGTCGACGCCGAAACCGCCGAGCTCGCTGCCGAGGAGGCCGGTGAGCTCGTCCCGGATGCCGAGATCGTTCCGGTGAGCGCGAAGACCGGCGAAGGGCTCGACGAGCTCCGGTCCGCGCTCGCACGCGCGGCCGATCGCGTCGAGCGCGTTCGTGCAGAGCGCCCGACACGCCTCTGGGTCGACCGGTCGTTCTCCCTTCGTGGGTTCGGCACGGTGGTGACGGGCACGCTCTGGTCGGGCTCGATCGGCGCGGGAGACGAGCTCCGAATCGAGCCGGCAGGCCGCTCCGTGCGCGTTCGCAGCGTTCAGGTGCACGATCGCGACGTCGCGCGGGCCGAGTCGGGTCAGCGCGTCGCGGTCAGCCTCCCGGGAGTCGAGCGAAGAGAGCTTGGCCGCGGCGACGCCCTCGTCGCCCCCGGCGCCTATCCAAGCTCGTACCGCCTCGACGTCGTTCTGGAGGAGCTCGAGCAGATCCCCAGCGGCGCTCGATTGCAGGTGCACCTCGGGACCGCTCACGCGGCAGCCAATGTGGTTCGCGTGGGCGAGCGCTTCGCACAGCTTCGGCTCGCGGCCCGCTTCGTCGCGGCACGTGGCGACCGCGTCATCCTCCGCGGAGAGACGACGGTCGGCGGGGGCACTGTCCTCGATCCTGCTCCGCCGCGACATCGGGACGAGGCGCGGATGGAGCTCCTCGAGCGCGGCGACGTCGCGACCGCTATCTCTGCCCCGGTCCTCGTCGAGTCGCTGGCGCACGTGCTGGACGGGGAACCGGAGGGAGTCCTGCGGGCCGGACGATGGGCTCTCTCGGCGGAGTGGCTCGCGGAGCTGGAGTGCGAGCTCCGCACACGGCTCGATTCGGCCGACCCGCTCGATCCCGGAATCGCGCCGCCGAGCGAGCCGTGGGCCGCGGACGTCGTTCCGCTGCTCCCGTTCGAGCGCCGCGGATCGAAGCTGTACCTCCCAGACGCCGTCGCATCGCTCGGCGCTCGGAGCGAGGAGGCCGACGCGCTCGAGAACGCGTTGGCCGCAGCGGGCGTGCGCGCGACAAAGGTGGACGACGACGAGCTCGCGCGCTTTCTCGAAGCCGCGGGGCGGCTCGTCCGGCTCGGCGACGGCTACGCGATCGGCGCTGGCGCCTACGAGGTGGCGAAGGACGTGCTGATCGGCGAGTGCCGGGGGGCGGACGGCATCACGCTCGCGCGGTTCCGCGACCTGGCAGGCACCGGAAGGCGCGACGCCCAGCTCCTTCTCGAGCGCTTCGACCAGGACGGCCTCACGCGCCGGGTCGGCGATCGGCGCGTGCTGAGACGTGCTGCGTCCGGAGCTACGAGCAGGCCGTCGTCGTAATCGGCGCGCTCGGGCCGTTCTTGTACCAGGAGCGCCCTTCGACGGTGCTCCGCACGCAGTAGCTCGCAGCGCCTGCGGAGAGGATGTCGAAGCCCTGGAGGCCGGCGCTGTACGAGCCCTGGAGCCCCGCCAGAGTCATACCCGCGAACGTGTCGTTGTCGAGCCGGTACGCGTGAAACGCCGGCACGGCAACGTCGATGTTCGATTTCGCGACGGCATCGGCGGCGCGCACACGGGCAGCGGTCTGGAAGCCGATCGCGATAGCAAGGAGGATCGCCATAACGCTCATCACGGCCAGCACCTCGACCAGCGTGAATCCGTCCTCGCTCCTCGCCACGCAGTGCGTATCGACAACGGACGTCCCTCGCTTGAGTGATGAGAAAGCCGCAAACTGCGAGACGCTCGTTCTTTACAGTGCCTGGCACTGTAAATAACAAAAGTCAGCGTCAATCGATCCACACCCTGCGTACTGAGGCGTTTGCGCTGCGTCAGGCTCGCGGACTGCCGCTCCAGTCGGGCTCGTCCTCGATGCCGACGCCGTCGGCGACCCGCGTCACGTAGTTGAAGTACCCGATCACCTGAATCGCATCCGAGATCGCCGCGTCGTCGAGCCCCTGCGACCGCAAGGCATCGATGTCTGTCTGATCGATCTCCGCCGCGAGGTGCGTGAGCCTGACCGCGAAGTCGCATAGAGCTCGCTCGCGTGGCGTGAGGTCCGCCTGGCGATAGTCGTGCATCGCGTGCTCCGCCACCTCGTCTTCGGCGCCCTCGGCACGGAGGTCGTCGGCGTGAGCCTTCGTTCAGTAGTGACAGCTCTGCTCGGCGGAGGTGACGGTCGCGAGCAGCTCGCGCTCGCGCCGCGAGAGGCCCGACTCGCCGAACATGATCTCCTTGTAGAGCTCCATCGACGCGCGGAGCACGCCGGGGCGGAGGCTCATCGCCTTCAGGATGTTGAAGACCTTTCCCGCGCGCTCGACGGCCGCGTCGTACTCCTCCGCGAGCAGCCCCTCGGCCTCGCCCTCGTCGATCAAGCGGATGTGCGCCACTGAGACCTACCGCGTCTGCGGGAACCCGAGGTCGACCTTGCTCGTCGCGGGGTCGGGCCAGCGGCTCGTGACCGCCTTCGTCCGCGTGTAGAAGTCGATCCCCTCCGGCCCGTAGATGTGACGGTCGCCGAAGAGGGAGTTCTTCCAGCCGCCGAACGAGTAGTACGCGACGGGCACCGGAATCGGCACGTTGATGCCGACCATTCCGACGTTCACCTCGAACTGGAACTGGCGCGCTACGCCGCCGTCGCGCGTGAAGAGAGCGACTCCGTTCCCGTACGGGTTCTCGTTCACGAGCCGGAGCGCGTCGTCGTAGGTCGGCACACGGACCACCGAGAGCACCGGGCCGAAGATCTCGTCCCGGTAGGCGTCCATCTCGGGCGTGACGTTGTCGAGCAGCGAGACGCCGAGGAAGAAGCCGTCGCCGTTCGGCGAGGTCTCCCGGCCGTCCGCGACGAGCGTCGCTCCCTGCTCCGGCCCGCTTTCGAGATAGGACGCGACCTTGTCGCGGTGCGCGCGCGTGATGAGCGGCCCCATCTCGGATCCCGGGTCGAGGCCGTCTCCGACCTTCACCTTCGGCAGGCGTTCCTTGATCGCGTCCACGATCGGATCGGCGGCGTCGCCGACGGCGACGACGACCGAGATCGCCATGCAGCGCTCTCCCGCCGAGCCGTAGCCCGCGCTCACCGCAGCGTCCGCGGCCATGTTGATGTCGGCATCGGGGAGGACGACCATGTGGTTCTTGGCGCCGCCGAGAGCCTGCATGCGCTTCCCGGCCTTCGTTCCCGTCTCGTACACGTAGCGCGCGATGGGAGTCGAGCCGACGAAGCTCACCGCTGCGATGTCGGGGTGCTCGAGGATCCGGTCCACGGCGACCTTGTCCCCGTGGACGACGTTGAAGACGCCGTCGGGGACCCCGGCTTCCTTGAGCAGCTCGGCAGTCAGGACCGAGGCAGACGGGTCCTTCTCGGACGGCTTCAGGATGAACGTGTTTCCGCACGCAAGCGCCGGCGCCCACATCCACATGGGAACCATCGCGGGGAAGTTGAA
>JBOHBA010000313.1:0-2740 GCA_050698095.1 Gaiellaceae bacterium | reverse complement strand
CGTGTCGACCGCGTCTTCGAGGCCCGGCCCGTACTCGCGCTGGAATCCGGGATACAGCTCGTTCGAGACGTACTCGTACAGCGCGAGATCGGCCTCGTTCGCGTCGACGAGTGCCTGCCGAGAGCGACGGTCCTCGAGGAGCGAGGCGGCGAGCTTGCCTTTCTTTGCGACGTTGACCGGCGAGTACGAGATGTCCAGATCGGGCGCCCGGAGCGCCTTGAGCAGAATCATGGACTCGTCGAAGCGCTCCGTGAGGCCGACGAACATCCCTCGCTTCGCGACGATCTCCATCGCGTCCTCGGCGCGCTGCGTGCCCGCGATCCGTTGCGTCTGCGCGTTTCGGAGCCACTCCTGCTGGATCCAGTCCTCGAAGACCAGATCCTTCTTCTGCCGGTGATCGACGTGGTACTGGAAGCGAGAGGCGCACAGCTTCACGGGATCGCGCAGGATCGTAAAGTAGGAGACGTCGTCGGCACCGGGCTCGTGCAGATCGACGTATCCGGTGATGCGATGCCCGGCGATGCTCGCGAGCGTCGGATAGAGCCGGCGGAGGAGCCGTAGGTCGGCGACCGAGAACGGAGGATCCTCGCGCGCGCCGTGCCACGGCTCCACGTCGCAATGGCGCGTCCCGTAGGTGCTTCGGAGCATGTACCGGACGGTGCTCCCCGCCGTCTTGTTGATGTGGACGAAGACGAGCATCGCGCGGAGGCTACGACGCTACGAGAAGCGGGACGTACTCGTCGACGACGGAGTCGAGGCGATAGGGGCTCCAGCTCTCGATTGGCGGGGGTGCGATCTTCCCGTCGAGCGCGTCCTCCATCGCGGCAGCCAACGCGTTCACGTCGCCGACTGGGACGAGCGCCCCGTACTTGCCGCCGACGAGTATCTCGCGCGGGCCGCTCGGGCAGTCCGTCGCGATCACGGGCGCGCCGCAGCTCATCGCCTCGATGAGCACCGTCGGCAGACCTTCCCACCTCGAGGAGAGGACGAACGCAGTCGCGCGAGCCATGTACGCATAGGGGTTCGTCGTCGCGCCGGGAAGCGAGACGTCGCTCGCGAGCTCGAGCTCGTCCACAAGCGCCTCGAGCCGATCGCGCTCTGGACCTTCTCCCAGGATGACGAGACGCGAGGGACGCTTCGAGCGCACTCGGGCGAACGCGCGCAAGAGCGTCGGGAAATCCTTCTGCGGCCTCAGCCGTCCGGCGGCGACGAACACCTTCTCGCCGTCTGCGAACCAGACGTGATCGACCGGTGCCTCGGCCCGCTCCGGGATATCTGCTTCGACGATCGGGTTGGCGATGACCCGGACCTTGTCGGCGGGAAGCGTGACGAATTGCGCGAGATCCTCGATGACGCCCTCGGAGACGCCCACCACGTAGTCCGCCCATGGATAAAACCGCCGCACGAGTGAGGGCATGATCCGATCGCGGCGCGATTTGCCGTTCAGCGCCGCCTCCGAGAGGGTGTTTTGCTCGATCACGACGACGCGCCCCCGGTAGCGGCCGAGCGTGCGCGCCCACAGCGCCACGACGTTGGCGTGATCGAGCACGGAGGCCAGGCCGGCGGGCCTCTCGCGACGGAGATAACGCACGAGCCCGGGAAGAGAGCTCGCGACACGGCCGGCACCGAGGTCGACCAGCCGCACGGCGGGTGGAATCTCCTCGAGCCGGGGCCCCTCGGCCGTTGCGAGCACGAGGTCGACGTCGAAACCACGACCGACGAGGCCCCCTGCGAGCTTGACGGCTCCGCGCTCGGCTCCACCGCCCGCCATCGACGGCGCGAAGATCGCGATTTTCGTCCGGCCGGTCTGCGCAGTGTGCGTCGTCGCGTCGGTCCGCCTCATACGACGGCCGGGCCCGTGGCGACCCTGCCCGAGCGTGACCGCGCGATCATGACGCCATCGGCTTCTTCGCCCGCGCCTGCTCGACGACAACTTCGGCGCGGCCGAGAACGTCCTTGGCAGCGCCGCGCCCGGACTCCATGCGCGAGGGAGCGAAGTTGTAGACGTACCCCACCGGGTGCACGCCCAGCAGTCGCAGCCGGTCGCCCACGTGCTTGAGCCGGAGGGCCTCGCTTCGGTGCCGCACGACGACGACCACGGTGTCGGCACTCCGCAACAACGCGTCCGCATGGGCGACGTGCAGGATGGGCGGCACGTCGATCAGGACGACGTCGAACTGATCGCGTACCGAATCCAGGGTGTCGAGGATCTGCTCGGCGCGAAAGGCGTCGTTTCGCCGCCGCGTTGCCACCGCCGGCCCGAGGAGGCTCAGCTCTCCTCCCGCCCCAGTGCCCATGACCCGCTGGATGGTCTCCGTCGACGCCCGCTGCCTGAGGATCGCGGTGAGGCCCTCCGCTGCGGCCTCGCCACCGTCGACGGTGATGGCACGCCCGAGCAACAGGCGCGTCAGACCTTGCTGATCGACGTCGGTGTCGAGCGCAAGCACGCGGTGACCTTCCTGCGCCGCGGCGAACGCGGTGTTCGCGGTCAGAGTCGTTGTTCCGTCGCCGAACGTGCCGGCTGCGAACGCGATCGTCCTCGGCGTGTCCGCAGCCGTCGACGCGAACCGGCCGCTTTCGTCCCGTTGCCGGCTCACGCCTTGTCTCTCGCTCTTCCGGCGGACCTCACGCGGAGGCCCGACGACCGACTCCAGTAACCTGAAAGCCTCGGCTGAAGCCGTTCCCGGCGAGTGGAGGACGGGTAGTTTCGACGCAACGCCTTCGCGAGTGAAGTCCGGGA
>JBOHBA010000312.1:0-4751 GCA_050698095.1 Gaiellaceae bacterium | reverse complement strand
ACCAGCAGCGCCCACCAGGCAACGTCGTCGCGCCACGCTCCGGCGGCCGCAAGGCCTGCTGCTGCAGCCGCGACCGCCTGCGCCCACGTCTTGACCCGCCCGAGATCGCGTGCCGCAAGAACTACTCCGCGCTCGACGGCTACGAGTCGAAGGCCGGACACGAGCATTTCGCGGACGACGATCAATGCGACCATCCACGCCGGTGCCACGCCTTCGCCGATCAGTATCACGAGAGCCGCGAGGACGAGGACCTTGTCCGCGACGGGGTCGAGAAGCTTTCCCAGCGGAGAGCTGGTTCCGCGGCGGCGAGCGAGCCAGCCGTCGATCTGGTCGGTTGCCATGGCGACCACGAACACGGCGGTTGCCCAGTACGCGTGGTTGGGGAAGTCCCAGGCGAAGAGGATCACCACGATCGGGACCGCGGCAACGCGCGCGACCGTGAGCTGATCCGGGAGGCTCACCGTTCGGGAGAATACGCGTCCCGTGACTCCGTTCACCAAAATCCTCGTTGCCAATCGCGGCGAGATTGCCGTGCGGATCTTCCGCACGCTTCGCGAACTCGGGATCGCGACGGTCGCCGTCTACTCGGAGGCCGATCGTACGAAGCTCCACGTTCAGCGCGCGGACGAGGCCTACCTCATCGGTCCCGGCCCGGCCGCCGATTCGTATCTCCGAGGCGACCGCATCATCGAGGCCGCCATGCGCTCGGGAGCCGAGGCGGTGCACCCCGGGTACGGGTTCCTCGCGGAGAACGCCGCGTTTGCGCGTCAGGTCGAGGAAGCCGGGCTCGTCTGGATCGGTCCGTCGGCAGACGCGATACAGGCGATGGGGTCGAAGATCGCCGCGCGCGAGCGCATGCAAGCGGCCGGTGTGCCGATCGTTCCGGGGACCACACAGTCGGCGGAGACCGTCGCGAGCGCGCTCTCGGCGGCGCGCGAAGTCGGCTTCCCCGTCGCGATCAAGGCCTCCGCAGGCGGCGGCGGAAAGGGGTTGCGAATCGCACGATCCGAACAGGAGATCGAGCGCGCATACGAGACCGCCCGGCGTGAAGGCGAAGCGTACTTTGCCGATCCGGCGGTCTATGTCGAGCGCTACCTCGACGATCCGCGTCATGTCGAGGTGCAGGTTCTGGCCGACGACCACGGCAACGTCGCTCACCTCGGCGAGCGCGACTGCACCATCCAGCGGCGGCACCAGAAGCTGGTCGAGGAGACCCCGTCTCCCGCGGTCGACGACGAGCTCCGAGCGAGGATCGGGGCTATCGCCGTCGATGCGGCGCGCGCAGTCGACTACCGCTCGGCCGGAACGGTCGAGGGTCTTCTCGGCTCGGACAGCTCCTACTACTTCCTCGAGATGAACACCCGCGTCCAGGTCGAACATACCGTGACCGAGGCGGTCACGGGGATCGACATCGTCCGGGAGCAGGTCCTGATCGCGGCCGGGCAGCCGATCTCGTTCGTCCAGGAGGACGTCATCCTGCGCGGGCACGCGATCGAGTGCCGGATCAACGCCGAAGACGTCGCGTGCGGCTTCATGCCGTCGCCCGGGCGGATCACGGCATACCGGGAGCCCGCAGGAATCGGGGTGCGCGTGGACTCGGGGGTGGCCGCCGGCGACGAGATCTCGGATCTCTACGACCCGCTCATCGCCAAGCTGGTCGTTCACGACGTCGACCGGGAACGGGCGCGACACCGGATGCTGCGCGCGTTGGACGAGTTCGTGATCGAAGGGCCGAAAACGCTGCTCGGCTTCCATCGGGCGCTCCTCTCGACGAAGTGCTTCATCGAGGGCGAGACGTGCGAAGGCGTGGTGGAGTCCGAGGAGCTGGCCGAACGCGCGCAGGAGCTCGAGCAGTTGTCTCATGCGAAAACAAAAGTAGTCGCGTCGTCGGACGGAGCACCCCGCACGCGTCAGCAGCTCGTCACCGTCGAGCTGGACGGTCGGAGGCACGAGGTTCGCCTGCACGTCGCCGAGCCGGCCTGGGCCGAGCTTGCGCGTCGCCACAGGGAGCGGAGCAAGGGCCTCGCCGGAGCCGAGACCGGCGCGGTCGTCAGCCCCATGCAAGGGACGGTGCTGGCGGTGAACGTCGCCGACGGGGACGAGATTCGCGCCGGCGGCCTCATCTGCGTCGTCGAGGCGATGAAGATGGAGAACGAGATCGTCTCCCACCGCGACGGTGTCGTCTCCGAGCTCGGCGTGGCCGCAGGACAGCAGGTGACCAGCGGCCAGCTCATCTGCGTCGTGACGAGCGCGTGACGAGCGCGTCGTGCTCGGACATGTCGCTGGCTGCGGGCGAGTCGCTCTCGGCGAGCGCGACCACGGCTGAGCACTGGCTCCTCCTCGAGGTGTCCGGGAGCTGGCCGCGAGACGTGTCGGCGAACGGCGCACTCTCCGCATCGGCGCAGGATGCGGTGACGCGGTGGCACGAGCGGACGCCCGGCTCGCGTCTCCTCTTCATTCGCCGTCCGGGCCGAGCGGCGAGTTCTCCCCTGGCCTTCCTCGTCCACGCAACAGAGGTGACAGCTGAAGTGAGGCGGATCGCGCTCGAGCACCCACGTGACCTCGTGGACGTGGACTTCGAGCGGGACGGCGACCGCGAGGATCGACAGCTCGTGCTCGTCTGCGGGCATGGAAGCCGGGATGCGTGCTGCGCGCGCCGCGGTGTCGCGGTCTACGGCGCTCTCGCCGAAAGGCTGACCGACGATGTCGAGCTGTGGATCTCGTCGCATCAGGGTGGCCACCGATTCGCGGGTAATGTGCTCGTGCTTCCTGCCGGGCTCCAGTTCGGGCGACTGGATCCGCAGAATGCGGCGGCGGTCGTCTCGGGCGCGTTGGAGGGGCGGATCGAGCTCGATCGCTACCGCGGGAGGACGTTCCATGCGCAACCGATACAGGCGGCGGAGCAGGCTGTGCGGGAGGCGCTGGGCCTCGATTCGGTCGCGGATCTCCACCTGGCAGGAGTCGAGGGAGGCATCGTTCGGTTTCGTGGCCAGGACGGCGCCGAGTACCAGGCGCGAGTCGACGAGATCGTCGGTCCGATCGTCCCGGCGAGCTGCGGAGCCGAGCCGGAGGCCCAGAAGAGCTTTAGCGCGCGCACCGTGTGATACTCGCGAGGAACCTCAGCGCTGCAGGCGGTACGCCTTGTCGGTAATCCACACGACGGTGTCGTTGACGTCTTTCGGTGGTTTGCCGACAACGATCAGCGTTCCGAACACCACCCGTACCCAGCTGTCGGCGACGAGTGCGCCACTTGCGGAGATCACACCTTCCCAGGACGCATCCGGCTCGAGGATCGTCGGGAGCTCAGGCTCGAACAGCGCCGCGGCGCGTGCTGCCGGGAGCGTCTGGTCCTGGTTGCGTTCTTCCAGCTCCTCGGGCTCTCCCGTCTTGAACAGCTGAAGCCCGAACGTGCCGCCCGGCGTTGCGCCGGGGTCCAGCTCCCAGGCGACCGTTGAAGCGTTTTCGACTCCGATTTGCGCGCGCCACCCGGTCTCCGTGACCTCGAGCCAGTCCACGGTGAAGACGACCTGCTCGCCGAGTTGTCCATACCACTCGCGTCACTCGAGATCGGCCTTCTGCGGGCCGGCGGCGACGCTTGCGATAGGCGGATCGTCGGTCTCGCGCAGCCTCGACGCGTTCGACGCGAGCGCGACGCCCGCCAGGGTCGCGCCCAGGGCGAGGAGGACGATGATGGTGGTTCTGCTCACGTAACCATGCTCGCACAGGCTCCCGACTCCGGTCGGTCGGGCCGGATAGACTCGCCCGCGCTTTGGACCTTTACGAGTACCAGGGGAAGGAGCTCTTCCGTCGCTACGGGATTCCGACATCGGAAGGGCGGCTGGCGACAACTCCCGAAGAGGCCCGCGCCGCCGCCGAAGCGCTTGGCTTCCCCGTGGTCGTGAAGGCGCAGGTATTGACCGGTGGCCGTGGCAAGGCCGGCGGCATCAAGCTCGCCGAGAGCGCTGCAGACGCCGAGGCTCGCGCCGGCGAGATCCTCGGGATGGACATCCAGGGCCACACGGTCGCGAAGGTGTGGATCGAGCACGCCTCGGACATCGAGCGCGAGTACTACCTCTCGCTCACCTTCGATCGGAGCGCGAAGAAGCCGCTCTTCATGTTCACGACGCAGGGCGGTATCGACATCGAAGAGGTCGCGGCGACGAGCTCGGATGCCCTCGTGCGCCTCCACGTCGATCCGCTCGAGGGGGGCCACTCGTGGCACGGGAGGCAGCTCGTCTACCAGGGCGGTGTCGCGGATCCCGGCGAGCAGAAGCAGATTGCCTCCATCGTCGGGAAGCTGTACGAGGCGTTCGTCGGCTGTGAGGCCATGCTCTGCGAGATCAACCCGCTGATCGTGACGCCCGAGGGTGAGGTTCGCGCGCTCGACTCCAAGTTCACGGTCGACGACAACGCCCTCTTCCGGCACGCCGACATCGCGGAGATGCGCGACGCGTCGGCGGCCGATCCGCTCGAGGCGCTGGCGCGCGAGAAGGGCGTCACGTACGTGAAGCTCGACGGCGAGGTGGGCGTTCTAGGAAACGGCGCGGGGCTCACGATGTCCTCGGTGGACGTGGTCACGTTCGCCGGCGGCCGGCCGGCTAACTTCTGCGATCTCGGAGGCGGAGGAGACGCCCAAGGGGTAGTCGATGCGCTCGAGGTGATCACGAGCGATCCCCAGGTGCGCGCGCTCTTCTTCAACATCTTCGGCGGCATCACGCGCTGTGACGAGGTCGCGCGGGGGATCCTTCAGG
>JBOHBA010000311.1:0-5259 GCA_050698095.1 Gaiellaceae bacterium | reverse complement strand
GCCGATGCGGTCTCGAGCTTCGCGAAGAAGGCGCAAACCATCTACCGGAAGTGGAAGAACCAGGGGCTCGTGTAGCTTCGGCTCGCACCGTCACGAGGTGAGGGCCCCGCGAGGGGCCTTCTCCTCGTCGGTGGAGAAGCGCGGTGGCTAGTCCCAACGGCGGGACAGCCGGAACGCCGCGTTGATCAGCCCGACGTGGCTGTACGTCTGCGGGAAGTTGCCGCTCTGCTCTAGCGTGTCCGGGAGGATGTCCTCCGAATAGAGGCCGAGACCGTTGTCGAGCGAGAGGAGGCGGTCGAAGAGATCGCGCGCCTCGTCCGTTCGCCCGATGAGCGCGAGGGCCTCGACGAGCCAGAACGTGCAGACCGTGAACGCCGCGTGCGTGACGCCGAAGTCGTCCGGCGCCGTGTACCGGCGCAGCAGGCCGCCGTCGACCGAAAGCGAGCTGCGGATGGCGTCGACGTGCGTCGCGGCACGCGGGTCGTCGGGGGCGAGATAGCCCAGGTGTACCGCCAAGAGGAGCGCAGCGTCGAGCTGCGGCTCCCCCGCCACCTGCGTGAGCGCGCCGACCTGGTCGCTCCAGCATCGTTTCTCGAGGATCTCCGCCGCCCGCTGCTCGACCTGCCGAGCATACGCAGCGAGATCGGCGGCTTCGAGCGCTTCTGCGACCTCGACCGCCCGCCGCGCGCCCGCCCAGTGCATGAGCACGGAGAAGCTGTGCAGGCGGGTCTTCCCACGGAACTCCCACAGGCCCGCATCCGGCTCGTCGAGGCGCGCGTCGATCTGTTCCACGAGCTGCCGCATGAGCTCGACCGCCGTCTTCGGAAGGATCTCGCCGGTGAAGCGCGTGTCGAGGAACAGCCGGCTGACCCCGAGCACCATCTCGCCGTAGACGTCGTTCTGCACGTGCTCGAATGCCTGGTTGCCGATGCGCACCGGCCCGTCGCCGTTGTAGCCCGCGAGATGGTCGAGCTCCTTCTCCTCGGCATGCGAGTCCCCGTTGATGCGGTATGCGGGCTGAAGCACGCCGCCGCGCTCCTCGCAGATGTTGCGCAGATACTCGAGGAAGAGCTCCATCTCCTCCGAATGCCCGAGCCGCTCGAGCGCGTTCAGCGTGAAGTACGCGTCGCGTAGCCAGCAGAAGCGGTAGTCCCAGGTGCGGCCGGAGCCGGGGTGCTCAGGGAGGCTCGTCGTCGTCGCGGCGAGAAGCGCGCCGGTGTCTTCGTACTGGTGGAGCTTGAGCGCGAGGGCGGAGCGGACGACCTCGCGCTGGTAGTCGCGCGGCACCCGCGTGCCCTTCACCCAGCGGCGCCAGTAGTCGACGGTGCGCTCGAGGAAGCGCTCCGCCGTGTCCTCGAGCCCCGCCTCGAGCGGCTGTCCCCAGGTGAGGACGAGGTGCCGGTCCTGCTCGAGCAGGAAGGGACGCTCGTCCTCGACGTACGTGAGCGGGACGTTCGACGTCAGCCGCACCGGGGTCGGGAAGCCCGTGTACTCGATGTGGTTCGAGCCCCTCCAGAAGTGTGACTCGATCAGTCCGTACTCGTAGACCGGCCGGCAGCGAACCCTCGCGCGCGGCTCTCCCGACAGGGGCCGCATGATGCGCACGAGCATCTGCGGCTTGAAGTACCGGTCGTAGAGCTGAAAGCGCGGCGCGAAGTCGATGAGCTCGAACTCGCCGCCCGCGCAGCGGAAGATCGTTCGCAGGACATTGGTGTTCTCCAGGTACTCCGTGCGCACCTCCGTCCTGTCGACCCCCTCGACGGCGAAGACGCCCCCACGCTCGCGATCGAGGATCGGCCCGAAGACGAAGCTCGAATCCGGGCGGGGCCAGCAGAGCCATTCGACAGACCCCTCCTTGAGCAGCGCGCTGTACGAGCAGTTGCCGACGATGCCGAGGCCTTGCGTCATAGTGAAAGGCTATTCGCGGACGCGTAGCGTGTGCACCTACCAACCGTCTCGAAGGAGGCCCACTGGCCCGGCACACAGGACACCACTCGCTCGTCGTCGTCTCGAACCGGCTGCCCGTCCGGCTGACGGTCACGGAGGACGGCTTCGAGGCGAACCGAAGCTCAGGGGGCCTGTCGGCGGCGCTCGGCGTTCTGCATGGGAACGCAAAGTGGATCGGCTGGCCGGGCGCCGTGGTACCGCCGGATCTCCAGAAGCGCGTCAGCCGGCGCCTGGCGAAGGACAGCCTTTTTCCGGTCTTCCTCTCTGCGGAGGAGGAGGATGAGTTCTACGGAAAGGTGTGCAACGACACACTCTGGCCGCTCTTCCATTACTTCCAGAGCCGCCTCCGGATCACCCCCGAGGCGTGGGCGCGATATGTGGACGTCAACGCGCGCTATGCGGACGTCATCCTCGAGCACTGCGAGCCGGGCGCCCGGGTGTGGATTCACGACTTTCACCTGATGCTGGTGCCAGCGATGCTCCGCCAGCGCGCGCCGGATCTCTCGATCGGGTTCTTCCTCCACATCCCGTTTCCGTCGTCCGAGGTGTACCGACTGCTTCCCGCCCGCGAGCAGGTTCTACGCGGGCTGCTCGGCGCGGACTACGTCAGCTTCCAGGTCGGTGACTACGCGCGGCATTTCCGCTCCTCGTGCCTGCGAATACTCGGCGTCGACTCCCAGCCCGACTCGCTCGAGCTCGACGACCGGCGCGTCGGGATCGGCGTGGATCCGATCGGGATCGACGTTGCCGACTTTCAGAAGACGATCGCGGATCCCGAGACGACGCGTCTCCTCGCAGATCTCGAGCGGCAGTACGAGGGCCGGCGTCTCCTCTTGGGAGTCGAGCGGCTCGACTACACGAAGGGTATCCCGCAGAAGTTGCAGGCCTTCGAGCGCTTTCTCGAGCAAGACCCGGAGCGCGCGCAGACGACGACCTTGATCCAGGTCGTCGTGCCGTCCCGCCTCGATAGCCCCGAGTATCGCGCGCAGCGGGACGACATCGAGCTCCTCATCGCACGGATCAACGGCCGCTTTGCCCGCCCCGGTGTGACGCCGGTCGAGTACATTCACCGCGATATCTCGAAGCAGGCGCTCGTCGCGCTCTACCGGCGAGCGGACGTGATGATGGTCACTGCGCTCCGGGACGGGATGAATCTCGTCGCGCAGGAATTCGTGCTCTGCCAGTCCGAGCCGGGGCTCCCGGGCAGGTGGCGCGGGGCGCTGCTCCTCTCGGAGCTCGCCGGGTCGGCGCAGGTGCTGCCGGGCGCGTTGCTCGTCAATCCGTGGAACGTCGACGGCGTCGTCGAACGTCTCGTGACAGCACTCGGGCTACCGGCCCGTGAGCGCCAGCGGCGCCTGGAGACGATGGCGAATCGGGTCGAGTCGCTCGACAGCCGTCGCTGGGCTGAGGGATTCCTCACGCGACTCGGTCGCCACTCGCGACGCGATCGCCTTATCCGGCGGCCTCCCACCGTCGACGCGGAGCTCGAGGAGCGCCTGCGGCGCAAGTTCGTACGCGCGCGCTCTCGAACGATCCTTCTCGACTATGACGGGACGCTGCGTGAGTTCGAGCGGCACCCCGACCTCGCCCAGCCGACGCCGGAGATCCGCGCTCTGCTTCGGGACCTGGCCGCGCTTCCGGCTACGGATGTGCACATCGTCTCGGGACGCCGTCGCCGGAACCTCGAGCAGTGGCTCGGACGACTCCCGGTCCACCTCAGTGCCGAGCACGGGTATCTGGCGCGAGCGCCCGGCGAGGAGTGGCGCACGCTCGTGGACCTCGATCTGAGCTGGCTTCGCCCCATCGAGCGGCTGCTACGACGACTTGCGGCGGACGTCCCGGGCGCGCTCGTCGAGCGGAAGTCATGCAGCGTGGCCTGGCACTACCGTGAGGCCGAGCGCGAGTACGGATCGTGGCGCGCGCACGAGCTCCTGAACGACCTCGGCCAGCACCTCGCGGGCGCCCCGGCGGAGATCATCCAGGGCCACCAGGTCATCGAGGTACGCGCGCAGGGCGTCGACAAGGGCCTGTACGTGCGCAGCCTGTTTCCGAACGGGAGGGAGGCGGCGCGCTTCGTCCTCGGGCTCGGCGACGACCGGACCGACCACGACCTCCTCGGCGCGCTCCCGCCCGGTTCGATCGCAGGACACGTCGGCGGCCTGCTCCCGAGCGCCCGGGGCGAGGGCAAGCGCGAGGACATCCACATTGTCGGCCCGGGCGAGGTGCGCGCCTTTCTGCGCAAGCTCGTCTCGTCGGTGGCCGCGGCCTGAAACCGCCGCGTCCGTGACCCGGGCTCATTCACGCTTGTGACAAGTTGTCACTAGCAACTCGGTGGGCGGTTTTCCCCTTACGGCGCGCCCGACAACGCTCGCACCAACTCGCGAGTTGGTTACGCCCGCACGGCGGTTCGGTGGCCGAACGCCGCCGCGTGGCCGCGGGCGTTCGCCTCGCGCAGCTCGCCCCCGTCGAGCGCGCCGATTCGCAGCAGGAGCTCGAACTCGTCGCGGAGATGCGTGCGCATCATCTCGGGGCCGTCCGTCGCGATGGTGAAGGCGACGCCATGGTCGACGAACCGGCGGATCGTCTCCCGCACCGCGTCCTCGTCGGGCAGCGCCTTCGTCAGCAGGTTCGAGGTGGGGCAGATCTCGAGCACCGTCCCGAGGTCGCGAAGTGCCACCATCAGCTGGGGATCCGTCGCCGCCAGGATTCCGTGCCCGATGCGATCCGGGCGCAGGTGCTCGACGACCTCGCCGAGCTCCTCTCGGCCCATGTCGCCGCCCTCCTCCCCGACGTGGATCGTGACTCCGAGCCCTGCCTCCCGCGCGGTCTCCACCATCGGCTCGATCTGCGTGTAGTCGTAGCGAGCCCCGCCCGGCCGCGGGCCCGCGATGTCGATCCCGACCACGCCTCGGCTGGCCCAGCGGATCGCCTTCTCGACGATTATCTCGTTCAGCCGCCGGTCGAAGGTGCGGTCCATCATCAGGATCAGGCCGGCGCGCACCTGCGGGTACTCGAGGCTTGCGAGGTCGAGCCCGCGGACGGCGGCGAGGATGATGTGGTCGAGATCGCGCTCGCCGCCGCGGTTGCGCTTCATCGGGTTGAACCGGAGCTCGAGCGTCGTGATGCCCTGCGAGCGGTAGGCGCCGCCGATGGCGCCGTGCACCGACCGCTCCACCGCGATCGGCGACGACTGGATCAGCTCCGTCCAGTGATAGATCTGGTCGAGTGCGTCAAGCCCCTGGACGCCGCGTGGATCCGAGACCGTGACTAGCGCGTCGAACTCCCAGTAGTCCTTGACGGGCAGCGCGATGC
>JBOHBA010000310.1:0-2455 GCA_050698095.1 Gaiellaceae bacterium | reverse complement strand
AGAGCGATGAGCGTGCTCGGCGAGGCGAGGATGACGCTGGCGCGAGCGGCGTCCTCGGTCAGCGCGGGATCCTGCTCGTGCGCGGCGCGCAGGTACGACTCGTCCGGAAGGAACATCACGACGAAGTCGGGCGAGGGCTCGAACTGCCTCCAGTACTGCTTCGCGGCGAGCTTCGTGACATGGTCTCGCACCTGACGCGCGTGGTCCGCGAAGTGCCGCGTCCGTTCTGCCTCGTCGGCAGTCTCGAACGCGTCGAGGTACGCCGTGAGCGGCGCTTTCGCGTCGACGACCACGGATTTTCCGCCGGGAATGCGCACCACGAGGTCCGGCCGGAGCGTGCGATCGTCGTCGGTCGCGGTCACTTGCCGCACGTAGTCGCAGTGCTCGACCATGCCGGCCTGCTCCACCACGTTGCGCAGCTGCAACTCGCCCCAACGCCCACGGACGTGGGGGGCGCGGAGGGCGTTCGCGAGGTTTCCGGTCCGCTCCGAGAGGGCCGACACCTGAGTCCGCAGGGCGCCGTACGCCTCCTGGCGTACGCGTTCGACTCCCTGGAGCTTCTGGTCCATCTGCTCGAGCGAGTCCTTGAGCGGGCGGACATAGCCCGACAGCCGCGCGTCCGCGAGCTCGAGAAAGCGTGCGCTGTTCGCGTCGAGCGCTTCTGACGAGAGCGTCTTGATCGCCGCCGCCAGGCGGTCGTCGACGACGGCTCTCTCCGCAGCCAGCTCCGCCTCAGCGCCGGCAAGGGCGCGCTCGAGCGCGATCACGTCCTCGGTACGGCGTCTGCGCTCCACCAGAGCGGGTCGCACGGCGAGATAGACACCGAGTGCGCCGAGGGCGAGGCCTGTGACGAGCGCGACGATGATCATGGTCGACGAACCGTAGTCAGGCGGGCGGACAGCGCCTCTTACGCGCCGCGGCACCATGAGCAGGAACGCAGCGGCCTCGAAGCGGACGCCTTCAGGGCTCTTGCGCGACCGGAATCCGCGCTAGCGGATTCCGGTCCGGCGTAACGAGCGCTGCTGCTACATTCGCCCGCGGCATGGCCGACAAACCCCGTGTGAAAGCGCCGAAACAGCGCGCGACGACCAGTCCCGACAACCCCCGCCGAACGAGAATGCTCCTGCTCGGCGGCGCGGCCCTGGCAGCGCTTGTCATCGCCGCGATCCTGTTTGCGGTGCTCGGGGGCGGGGGCGGCGGATCGAACGAGACGTCGGTGCGCGCCGATCTCGAGGCGGCCGGCTGCACTCTGAAGACGGTGAAGGCCCTTCCCGGCGCGCATTCCGTCGCCGACCCGGGCGGAACATCCGACAAGTGGAACACGGATCCACCCACCAACGGGGCCCACTACCAGGTCGCCGCGATCTTCGGTATCTACGAGGACGAACTCGAGCCTGCGCGTCTCGTCCACAACCTCGAGCACGGCGGCATCTTCGTCCTCTACGGCGACAAGGTGCCCGACTCGACGGTCCAGGAGCTCGAGGCGTTCTACGACGACCACAAGACCGGAACGATCATGGCTCCGCTCGCGCGGCTCGAAGACGAGTTCGCGCTCGGCGCCTGGGTGGCAGAGGGAGATTCGAAAGGTCACCTCGCGAAGTGCAAGGCGTTCGATGACAACGCAGTCTCGTCGTTCTTCGGCGCCTTCCAGTTCGTCGGCCCCGAGCGCTTCGACCCGAGCGACCTGCAGCCCGGGCAGTAGCGGGGCGTACACTCGTTCCCGCCGGGGTGGCGGAACGGGTGAGACGCGCCTGCCTTAAAAGCAGGTGTCCCTTCGCGGGACGTGTGGGTTCGACTCCCACCCCCGGCACAAATCAGCGCCCGGAGCGCGGCCTCGCGAGCCGAGCCCTACCGACGGCTGCCTGGACGCAAGCGACTCGTCGATCGCGCACAGGCGCTCCTCCACGCGGGTCGATGGTCGTCGCGATGTGGTCTCGCACGCTTGACGGCTCGCTCGTCTAGCCGTACGATTCACCGTACAGTTAACCGTACGGATTGACCAAGGCTCCTCAAGACATGCCCCGCATTGTCACCGCCGAGGATCTTCGCGCCCGGCTCGGGCGCGAGCTCGACGCGCTCCGTGAGAGCGAGGAGGCGCTCTACGTATCGAAACGCGGCCGCCTCGCCGGAGTTCTCATCGATGCCGACCGCTACGCCGACCTCCTCGAGCGCCTCGAGTTCCTCGAAGACAGCCTCGCCGCCTTGCAGGCACGAGAGGAACGCGACCTCGCCGTGCCGTGGGCGGAGGTGCGGGAGTAGACGCCGAGCCTTACGAGATCCGGCTCCTTCCTGCGGCAGCACGGGAGTTTCGCCGTCTCCAGGGACCCATACGCGATCGTGTGCGACTTGCGATCGACGGTCTCGCCGGTAACCCGCGCCCGGTCGGATGCTCGAAGCTCGCAGGTCGCGACGACTACCGCATTCGCGTCGGCAACTACCGGGTTGTATACGCGGT
>JBOHBA010000309.1:0-3510 GCA_050698095.1 Gaiellaceae bacterium | reverse complement strand
TCAATGCCGTGCACGCGGACTCCGCGACCGTCGAGCAGACCGACTGGTCGCAGATCGTCGCCTTGTACGACCAGCTGCTCGCGTTCGCTCCCACGCCGGTCGTGGCCCTCAACCGCGCCATCGCCATCGGCGAAGTCCAAGGCGCCGCTGCTGCGCTGGCGTTGGTGGACGAGTTGGACATGGACAACTACCACCCCTTTCACGCCACGCGAGCCGACCTGCTTCGCCGGTTGGGCCGCGACAACGAGGCCGCAGCAGCCTACGAGCGCGCGGCCGCCATGGCGCCGACGGACGCCGAGCGGGACTTCCTCAGGCGCGGTGGCCGAGCGTCTCGCCGAGCGCGCCGGTGACTACAGGCAGTGGCCGGCGCAGGTTGACCCGCTCAGAACCGTCAGGCCGTTCGCCGGCCAGCCACAAGGCGAGCCTCATCTTCGAGATGGAAGCAGAAGGTTGAAAGCGCGAGGCTCGCGACGTTCGCACGAGTCAAAACCCCCAACTTGCAGGGATGTTTGACTCAGAAGAAGCGGATGATGGGACTCGAACCCACGACCTTCTGCATGGCAACTAGCCCGGACGCGCGCGTGCTGGCTCGCTAACCGCATGTTGTAAGCCAAATAGTGGTGGCATGGTCAGGTTAGATGAGGCTGAATCAGGCTGGTTTGGGAGAAAATTGGGGAGAAATTTCATGTCTGAGCAGGCAACACACGAAGAGCCGTACTCGATCTCGACAGGAGACCTCCGACTCACGCGCGTTGGAGTGCCCTTCCCCACGCCGGACCGTCGTGAATGGCCGCGCTTCCAAGCGGTCGGAGAGGCACTGTTCGCGGAGGGCTGGCCGGCGCTGCTCTACCCGGCCGCGGCGCGGAAGGCGTGCCTCGCCCTTTGCATCTTCCGGCAGGCGGCTCGGCTGCCTGGACTGAAGCCGCGACGCCCCCTACCCGCTACCCCGAGCCGCCATTCCCTCCGCGCGGGCTACGAACGTAAGCTGCCGGTCGTCAACGCTCGCTGCGGCCTAGGGCAAGCTCCTCGATCGCGGCACGGTCGATTCGGTCGGCCGGGATGACTGCGACACGGCAGCGGGTTCGCGCCCGGAGCGTCGCGGTTCGCTTGCCGCCCTCGAGGACAGCCTGCTCCCCGAGAATCGCGCCCGGCCCGATCTCCGCGACCTCCTCGCCGTCGACCTCCGCGACCAGCACGCCGTCGACGACGAGGAAGAGCTCATTGCCTTCCTCGCCTTGCTCGACGAGCGTGTCGTCCACGTCGAGCTTCCGCCGCTCGAGAGCAGCTCCGCTCTGCATGACCTCACGCGAGAGCTCGCGCTCGAGCGCGCTTTCAGCCTGCGTCACGAACGCTTCCGACTCCTCGTCACCCCAAGGCGTGTTCTCGCCGTGTGCTTCCCGGTACCAGGTCTTGAAGTCGACCGTTCCCGACTTCTCGACCACCCTGCCCTCGCGGTCGTAGATCCAGTGACGGGGGAACGGGCTCGCTCCGACGAGCTCGTGGGAGAAAGAGCCGTCCGCGCGAATCGTCAGCGCGAGCGTCGTCCATGCGGTCGCGGAGTGGATCCGGAAGAACGGCCTGCGCGTGACCCTCCGGGGAGCCGGGAAACCGGCGCGGCCGCCCACGGTCTGGACGAAGCGAACCGCCTCGTCATGCACCTCCGGCTCGGGCCGCAGGACGTCGAAGGCAACGCCCGGGACGGTGACGTCCTTGATCCCGAAGTGGAACGTCGTCGACCCGACCAGGCCGCTCCCCGAGAAGCCGTGGCCGACAACGCGGCCGTCCTCGACGTCGATCCAGGCCTTCAGGTGGTTGGCCTCCCGGAAGCGGTCCTCGTCGCGCAGCCGAACGAGATCGCCCTCCTCCAGGCGGTCGGGCGGAGGCTCATCGTACTTGCCGATCCCGAACTCGAACGGGAGCTTCGGCATACCCTCGATCGCCTCCGACGGGATCCAGGAGATGGCCGTGACTGAAGACTCGATGCGCATCACATCCTCCTTTGTCGGCACGCCTACTGGTGGCCCTCGACGACGGCGGCCTTGTGCCGCAACCCTTACACATTCGGTGCTATTTGAGGCCCGTCTGTGAGTTTCCAGAAGCGGCAGACGCTCGCGCGAGTTGCGCCAACGCATCACGGGGACTCATGTGGCGTCCCTCGTAGCGAGCGGCTTCGACCTCGGGACCTCCGGCATCCAGTGCATCCACGGCCGGTTGGAAGGCCATCCGCACGACCGGCCACATCTGGATTCCGGTGCGCTCGCGGAGCCCCTCGGCTGCGCCGAGCGCAGTCGCGGCACGAATGGGATCGCCTTCGGCGAGGGCCACGGCTGCGACTCCTTCGAGGCAGAACGCCGTGCCCTCGAGATAGAGCGGCGTTCGCACTGCTGCCTCGAGATAGCGACGCGCGTCAGCGACGTCTCCGGTCGTAAGACAGGCCATAGCGAGAAGCGATCGGTTGGCGCCTAGCAGGGACGGAAGTCCGACCCGCTCTGCTGCGGCGATTCCATCCTCGAGCTGATCCCGCCCCTCCTCGGTCCGGCCCAGAAGCGTCGTGATCGTGCCCATGATCCCGAGCCCGGTCGCGAGGCCGAAGTCGTTCTGATCCGACTGGAAGATCTCGACGGCCCGAGACACTTCAGCGAGCGAGACTGCGAGGTCGGGTACGAAGTGCGGAAGCAGGCCGCCGAGAATCGCACGAGCCCAGGCCTCCCGGTCCCGTGGCCCATGCTCCGCAAGCAGCTCGACGGCCTCCTCCAGAGCCATCTTCGCGCCTGCATAGTCCCCAAACTGGTAGAGCGACGAACCCCAGAGGCGACAGAGCTCCCCGCGAAGCGACGGCTCGAGCTCGTCCCGTGCCTCGTAAGCCTGCGACATCCACGTCGTCGATTCGCGCACCCGGTCGTAGAGCCACACGTAGCGCCAAGTCGCCGAGGCGACCTGAACCAGCGCCGCGAAGTCTCGCGACGCCACTCTCCAGGGGACGACGGCGTAAATGTTGTCCCAATCGTCGTCGAGGAGGAGCATCGCCTCGCCCGTGCGCGCGCCGGACAAGAGCGAACGCGACTCACGAATGAAGCTGTCGAAGTAGGCGGCGTGACGGCTCCGCATTTCCCCGGCCTCGCGGCTCGCCTCCAGGCGCGCAGCGGCGTACTCGCGAATCGTCTCGAGCATCCTCATGCGCGGCGTGCCCCTCGCCCCGCGCTCGGTTACGACCAAGCTGTGCTCGACGAGGCGCTCGAGCGTGCCGAGAACGTCGCCGACCTGCTCGTCGCCGCAGACGGCCTCGGCGGCCGCGACGGCCCATCCCCCGGAGAAGATCGCGAGGCGCGCGAACACCGTCCGCTCGGCCTCGTCGAGAAGCTCGTAGCTCCAGTCGATCGTCGCCGTCAGCGTTCGCTGGCGGTCGGGGAGATCTGGAACACTTCCGCCGACGACGTCGAGCCGTTGCCCGAGGCGCTCGAGCAGCGACTCCGGATCGAGCACTCGCAGCCTGGACGCCGCAAGCTCGAT
>JBOHBA010000308.1:0-7789 GCA_050698095.1 Gaiellaceae bacterium | reverse complement strand
TTGCGGCGCGGCAGCGGCCTGCGAGCTGTGAGAGCGATGCCGCACGCCTCTTCGAGGCGCATGCGGATCAGATCTTCGGCTATTGCCTGCGCCGATCGGGCTCTCGAAGCGACGCCGAGGATGCGCTTCAGACGACCTTCCTCTACGCCTTCCGTGCTCTCCGGCGCGGCGTCGTACCGGAGTGCGAGTCCGCCTGGCTGACCACGATCGCGAGGAACGTCTGCCGCTGGCAGCACCGTACGCTCGACCGGCGCGGATCGCTGGCGGGTGAGATCGACCCGGACTCCGTCGGAGATGGAGAACGGTTCGCACCCGACGACGAGGAGCTGTGCGACGCGCTCAAGTCCGCACTGGCCTCGCTCCCGGAGACCCAGCGACGCGCGCTCGTCTTGAGCGAGTGGCACGGGCTCTCGTCCGGCGAGGTCGCCGCGCAGCTGGGACTGAGCACGCCCGCGACGTATGCGCTGCTGACCCGCGCCCGGCGCTCGATGGCGCGTGCGCTGACGACTGCTCCTCGCCAGGCAGCGCTCGGTCTTGCCACGATCGTCTGCGAGTTCCGGCGCACGATCAAGGGGCTCCTCGGGAGCGCAGGCGCGGCGGCGAAGACGGTGGCCGCGACCACTGTCGTTGCCACCGTCGCGGCCGGCGGCGTGTCGGCCGCGAGTCCCGTCGAGGAGGATCGAGCCACCCCGCAGGCGCCCGCACCGGAGGTGGTCGTCGTCGAGTCGAGGGCCGCCGACGCGCCGAGCGTGGCCGTCCTGACCGAACACGTTGTGAGGACCGCTCCGGGGACGCTCCCAGGACCGGACTCGACCGAACCGGGTGTGCTTGCAGGAGAAGACCCGGGAGCGGCGAGCCCTTCGACCGGCGAGGCGACGCCTTCGCAGTCGCCGGACGAGACCGTCGCGACGGTGAGCGCTGAGCTCGACCCCCTCACGGAGATCGTGCCGGAGCTACCACCGCTGCCGGCACCGGTACCGGAGCTACCACCGCTGCCGGTGCCCGAGCTCCCGACCGACGCGCTCCCGACCGACGCACTTCCACCGGCTCCCGAGCTTCCACCGGTCCCGTCTGTCCCGGAGTCCGAACCGGTGCCACCGCTCGACCCTACGGCTTTGCCTCCTCTTCCCGATCCCGGGCTTCCGTCTCTGCCCTAAAGCAAGCGGAAAGTCGCCGAAAGAGCCGCCGGGTGGCGCTGGATCGCGCCGCACGCGCTTGACTCGTCCACGGCGGTCGTTTATTCATACTGGACAGTGCGTTCCTCTTCCGACCCGCGTCCAACCGTCGGGTTGATCGGCCTCGGCAACATGGGTGCGCCGATTGCAGACCGCATCCTCGACGCCGGCTACCCCCTCGTGGTGTTCAACCGCACGCCACAGAAGACGCACGACGTGGTCGCCCACGGCGCGCTCGCTGCGGAGTCTCCGGAAGACCTGGCGCGGCGGGCGGACATCGTCCTCACGTCGCTCGCGGACGACCGCGCGCTCGAGGACGTGGCTGCGCAGGTTCTCCCGAACGCGCGGGCCGGGGGAATCCTTGTCGACCTGAGCACCGTGTCACCTGCGGCGTCAGCGCGTGTCGCGGCCAGCGCGGCGACGGCCTCCGTCGGCTACCTGCGCGCTCCGGTCAGCGGCAACCCGACCGTCGTGCGTGCCGGAAACCTCACTCTCATGGTCTCTGGCCCGCGTGACGCGTTCGAGCGCACCGAGGATGTGCTCCGCTCGATCGGCCCCACGATCCACTATCTCGGAGAGGGCGAGGAGGCGCGCGTCGTCAAGCTCGCGATCAACCTGATGATCGGGGGGCTCGCGGAGCTGATGGCCGAGGCGCTCGTGCTCGGAGAGTCGGCAGGTGTCGACCGGGCGAAGCTCCTCGAGGTGATGGGGAGCTCCGCAGCGGGCGCGCCCTTCGTCAAGTACAAGACCGAGCCACTGCTCCGGGACGACTACTCCGCGACGTTCACGACCGCGCTGATGGAGAAGGACGTCGACCTCATCCTCGATGTCGCCACCGAGGCCGGCGTGAAGCTCCCACTTGCGACAGCGATGAAACAGCTCGTTCGAGCCGCCGTCGACGACGGCTATGGAGATCACGATTTCCTTGCGCTCTACCTGAAGCTCCGGAAGGCTTCAGGCCTCGATGCGGCGCCTGCGCCGCGGTCGCGGGTGGGCGTTCAATCCGGCTAGGAGGTAGTGAGCGTGACCACGCGCAGCAGGACCGTAGGCTCGCCCGACGCGACGCGGGCGGTGGATTGGGAGCAGCGCATCGACTTCGCGCAACTTCGCGGGGACCGTCTCGCCCGCGCGCAGGCGGCACTCGAGGCCTCGGACCTCGGCGCGCTCCTCTTCTTCGACCCGAACAACATCCGGTACGTCACGAGCACCCACATCGGCGAGTGGGCGCGAGACAAGAATGCGCGGTTCGCGCTGCTCGCGCGCGGCGACGACCCGATTCTGTGGGACTTCGGATCCGCGGCGAGGCATCACCAGCTGTTCGCCCCATGGCTGCCGCCCGAGAACTTTCGCGCCGGCGTTGCGCCGATGCGTGGCGCGATGCCCGTCGAGACCGGCATCCCCGACCGGCTGGGCGAGCGGATCGCGCATGAGCTGCGCGAGCGCGGCCTCCAGTCGGAGCCGCTCGGGATCGACATGGCGGACATGGTCACGATCGAGGCCCTGCAGCGCGCGGGCGTCCACGTCACAGACGGCTCGCGGGTCATCCTCGAGGCGCGCAAGATCAAGACGCCTCAGGAGATCGCGCTCCTCGATCAGTCAGCGGGCCTCGTCGATGCGGTCTACGAGGAGATCTACCGGATCCTGCGCCCCGGAATCTACGAGCATCAGATCGTCGCCCGTGCGCACGAGCTCCTCTTCGAGATGGGGTCCGAGCACGTCGAGGCGATCAACGCGGTCTCCGGCGACCGCTGCAACCCGCACCCGCACGTGTTCTCCGATCGCCTTCTGCGACCGGGCGACCAGGCCTTCTTCGACATCATCCACTCCTTCATGGGGTACCGCACGTGCTACTACCGCACATTCAACGTCGGCGGAGTCTCGTCGTCACAGCTCGACGCCTACAAGCAGTGCCGGGAGTGGCTGGACGCGGCAATCGACCTCGTTCGTCCCGGCATGACCACCGACAAGATCGCCGCCGTGTGGCCGACCGCTCAGGAGCTGGGCTTCCCGGACGAGGAGACCTGCTTCGGCCTTCAGTTCGGCCACGGCATCGGTGTCGGGCTGTACGAGCCTCCGATGATCTCGCGCGTCCACTCACTCGAGAACCCGGTCGAGCTCGAGGAGGGAATGGTGTTCGCGCTCGAGACGTACTGCGCTGCGACCGACGGACGCTCGGCCGCGCGCATCGAGGAGGAGGTCGTCGTGACGCCGACCGGCTGCGAGGTGATCACCCGCTTCCCCGCCGAGGAGCTGCTCGTCGCCGGACGCATCTACGTGCGCGGCGCCGACCTGTTGGCGCAGGACGGACAGCGTGACGGCGCTCCCGATCTCGCCACGGCCGTGGCAGCGGCCGCTGTCGTGGAGCCGGCGGGTCTGACCGCATGAGCTCCGAGACGGGGACGCGTCAGCTCGCCGACGGGATGCCGGGTTACCGGCTCGTCCGTCGCGAGGACGTCGAGCTCGTCGACGCGCTTCCCGGCCGCTCGCGCGGTCTTACCGTCTGTCGGCTCGTCAACGGCGCGCTCGGCTCGACGCACATGGCGCTGACGTTGGCATCGCTGGGCGACGGGCATGTCGACACGCACGTGCACTCGTACGAGACGAGCTTCTACGTGCTCGAGGGTGAGCCGGTGCTCTATCTGGACGGGCGCGGTGTCGAGCTCAAGCCCGGAGCTTGCGGCGTCATGCCCGTCGGAGCCCCACATGCGTTTCGCTCCGCCGGCCAGGCGCTCTGGCTCGAGATGGCGGCGCCACGGCCGCGTGCCGACGGCAGCGACACGTTCTTCCTCGGAACGCCGCCGCAGACTCGCGCCGAGCCGCTCGACGTCCGCGACCCGCGCAACCGCAACCTCTTCCTGCTCACGGAGGGCGAGATGGATCTCGATCGCCTGAAGCACGGTGCAGCGGTCAGTGCGCCTACCGTGTCCGCGAGCATGGCGACCGCCGTCCTCGCCTACAGCGGCATCGCGGTGAAGATGCTCGTCGACCAGAGGCTCGACGCGCAGCTCCACACGATGTTCATGGTCGACTACCAACCTGGCGCCGTCGCGCAGCCGCACGACCACCCGTTCGAGGAGTCGTACTACATGCTCGAGGGCGAGGTCGACGTCGTCGCGGACGGCGATCGATACACGCTTCGCCCCGGCGACGTGTTCTGGACTGCGAGCGGTTGCGTCCATGCTTTCTACGAGACGCACGGAGGTCGCGTTCGCTGGTTGGAGACGTCCGCGCCCGGGCCGCCGGCGCGACACTCGTACCGGTTCGAGCGTGACTGGGACTATCTCGCGGAGCGTTTGACCTCCGACACGAGCGTCGGTGCGGCGTGAGTCGCGTCACCGATCAGCCGGCGACCGGAATCCTCGAGAACCTCGAGCTGTACACGGGGATCTACCGCCGCATGCTGCTCATCCGGGGGTTCGAGGACCTCGTGCAGTCACTGTTCCTGAAGGGCGAGGTCTACGGAACCACGCATCTGTACTCCGGTCAGGAGGCCGTGGCGACCGGCCTGGCGAGCCTGCTCGAGGAGCGCGATCGCGTCGCTGCGACGTACCGCGGCCACGGGCACGCGCTCGCGCTCGGAGTCGACCCGCAGAAGCTGCTAGACGAGATGCTCGGACGCGAGACCGGCGTCAACGGCGGCCGCGCCGGGTCGATGAACGTGACCTCGCCGCGAGACCGGCTCATCGGGTCGTTCGGAATCGTCGGAGGCAGCATCGCCGCGGCGACCGGAGCCGCACTCGGTCTCAAGCGGACGACCGGCGGCGTGGCTGTCGCGTGCTTCGGCGACGGCACGATGAACCAGGGCTACTTCTTCGAGTGCCTCAACTTCTGCCAGGTCCTGAAGCTTCCTCTGCTCCTCCTGTGCGAGAACAACCGCTACGGCGAGTACACACCCTTCGAGTCCGTCACCGCGGGTGAGATCCGCGCGCGTGCGGAGGTGATGGAAGTGCCGGCAGAGACGGTCGACGGCATGAGCGTCTGGGCCGTGCGGGGGGCGGTCGCGCGCGCGCTCGAGCACGTGCGCGGCGGCGGCGGTCCCGCGTTCGTCGAGGCGCTGACCTACCGCTTCGTCGGTCACTCGCGGAGCGACCCCGGCGCCTATCGGCCTCAGGGCGAGCTCGAGCGCTGGAAGGAGCGTGACCCCATCCTGCTGCTGCGGGCGCAGCTCGAGGCCGAGGGTGTCGATGCCGCAGCGCTCGACGAACTCGAGCAGAACATCGCGGCCGAGCTCGAGCAGATGCGCGAGCGCGGACTTGCGGCCCCGTTTCCGACCGAGCTTACGGCTCGCGAGTTCAAGGACTGACGTGCCGTGGCCGCTGAGCTGACCATGCCGAAGCTCTCGGACTCGGAGGCCGACGCCGTCATCGTCCGCTGGCTCAAGGCGCCCGGCGACGCGTTCAAGCGCGGCGAGGGGCTCGTCGAGGTCGAGACCGACAAGGCGACGGTGATCTACGAGGCGGAGGAGGACGGCACCCTGGGCTCGATTCTCGTTGCCGAGGGATCGGCGGCTGCGGTCGGAGAGACGATCGCGACGCTCGCGAATGGCGATTCGAGGCCACGGGGCGCGCAGCCTGCCTCCGAGGCCCGACCTCCGCCGGCCGCGCGTCCAGCGCCGGCTGCGGCACCCATCTCCGGCGACGGCTCCCGCGCGGGACGTCCGAATGCGACGCCCATCGCACGCCGCACCGCCGTCGAGCTCGGCGTCTCGCTCCACGGACTCGTCGGCACCGGTCCCGGCGGGCGAATCACGCAGGAGGACGTTCAGCGGGCCGCTGCCGAGTCGGGAGGACCGGCGGAGGCGCCCGCGGCGGCGAGCAAGGGCGACACGACTCTGATCGAGCTGACGGCGACACAGGCGACGATCGCCCGCAGGATGCTCGAGTCGGCGACCACGATTCCCGTCTTCACGGCCTCTGCAGACATCGACATGTCGGCCATCACGACGCTTCGGCGCGAAGCCCGCGAGGAGCTCGACAAGGTGCCCTCGATCAACGACTTCATCGTGAAAGCGGCTGCGACTGTCTTGCAGGAGCTCCCACGGTTCAACGCGTCGTTCGTCGACGGCAAGGTCGCCTGTCACGCACGGATCAACGTCGGCGTTGCGGTGGCGACCGACGATGCCTTGCTCGTTCCGGTCGTCCTCGACGCAGACCGGAAGTCCGTGCTCGAGATCGCCACCGACTCGCGGCGGCTTGCGGAGACGGCACGACGGCGGGAGCTGGGTCTGGCCGATCTCACCGGTGCCACGTTCACGGTCTCGAACCTCGGCATGTTCGGGACGCGGTCTTTCACGGCGATCATCGATCTTCCGCAGGTTGCGATCCTCGCGGTCGGCGCCGTGCGGCGCGCGCCGGTCGAAGCCGAGGACGGTGGAGTGACCTTCCGTGACGTGATGACGGTCACGCTCACCTGCGACCATCGCGTGGTCTACGGGGCCGACGGCGCGCGGTTCCTGGTCCGGCTACGCGAGTTGCTCGAGAGCCCGCCCGCGCTTGTCGAAGGCGGGCACTGAATGCCGACGATGGACTTCCGCTCCGCGATACGCGAGGCCCTCGACGAGGAGCTGGCTGCCGACGAGCGCGTGATTCTCTTCGGCGAGGACGTCGCGGTCGCCGGCGGCGTGTTCGCCACGACGACCGGCCTGTACGACAAGTACGGCCCCGAACGCGTATTCGACACACCGATCTCCGAGCTGGCGCTCGCGGGCGCCGCGTTCGGGTCGGCCGTTCATGGACTGCGCCCGGTCGTCGAGATCATGTTCGGCGACTTTCTCACGCTCGTGATGGACAGCCTCGTCAATCAGTCGACGAAGTACTGGTTCCTGACGCAGGAACAGGTCAGCGTTCCGATCGTGCTGCGCTCCGTCGTCGGCGCCGGGGGCCGGTTCGGAGCGATCCATTCGCAGATGCCGGTCTCGTGGTTCATGGGCATCCCCGGGCTCAAGATCGTATGCCCGTCGAGGCCCTCTGACGCCAAGGCGCTGCTGAAGGCCGCGATTCAGGACGACAATCCGGTGCTGTTCTTCGAGCACAAGCGGCTGTACACGATTCAGGGCGACGTCGACGGGGCGCCGGGCCGGCTGGGAGAAGCATCCGTCGTGCGCGAGGGAACGGACGTCACGGTCGTCACGGCGATGAAGAGCGTCCACGACAGCCTCGCGGCCGCCGAGGCGCTGGAGGAAGACGGGATCTCCGTGGAGGTGATCGACCTCCGGACACTGCGTCCCTTCGACGTCGACACCGTAGTCGCGTCCGTGCGCAGGACGAACCGCCTGGTCGTGGTCGAGGAGGGGCCGGTCACCGGTGGTTGGGGCGGCGAGGTGCTTGCCTCGGTCACCGAGAGCGCCCTCGGCGACCTGGACGACGCATGGCGCATCGGCACTCCCAATACGCCGATCCCGTACAGCCCGCCGCTCGAGGATGCCTTTCTGCCCGGACCCGAGCGAATCGCCGCCGAGATTCGCCAGAGGCTCCGGTAGAGACTCCGTGACGATGTCGAGTACGGTGTCGCGATGACCGAGCCTGCGCCGAGCTATCGGCCGGCCGATCGAGCTGTGGAGCCTTCCAAGGTCGGGAAGCGCCTGCGTGTCGAGCGGGAGCGGCGCGGTATCAGCC
>JBOHBA010000307.1:0-4958 GCA_050698095.1 Gaiellaceae bacterium | reverse complement strand
GCCTCCCACACCGCGGGGTGGAGGATGATCGAGGAGTCGAGGGCGACGATGTCGTCGCGCTCGCGCACCATCGCCTCGAGCCAGCGCGCCTTGACGTTCTCCTTCAGGAGGACGCCGTAGTGCCCGTAGTCGTACGCGGAGCCCAACCCCCCGTAGATCTCCGAGGACGGAAACACGAACCCGCGCCGTCGCGCGAGCGAGACGATCTTGTCCATCGTGACCACATCGGACATCGGCGAGACGTTACTCGACGCCCCCTACGGCGATAGCCTCCCGCGGATGAGCCCGGACGAGGATCGCGTGCCCGTCGAGCTCCACATCGTCTCGGATTCGACCGGCGAGACCGCCCAGCGGCTGGTGCTCGCGCTCGAGGCGCAGTTTCCCGATCAGCCGTTCGAGGAGATCCGGCACCCGCGCGTCGAGAACGCGGAGGACCTGCACCTCGCGGTGCAACAGGCGCGCGGCCGACCTGCGGTGATGGTCTACACGCTCGTCGAGCCGCAGCTTCGCGACACGATGCGCCAGCTCTGCCGGCGCGCGCGCGTCCACTACTGCGACCTACTCGGTCACCCGATCGACTCGATCTCACGCGTCGCCGGAGTTGCGGCGAAGATGAAGCCGGGCGCGCGGGCGCCGCTCGACGCCACGTACTTCAAGCGCATCGAGGCGATCGAGTTCGCGGTCAAGTACGACGACGGGGTCGGCCGCGGACTGGACGAGGCCGACGTCGTTCTCGTCGGCGTCTCGCGCACGTCGAAGACGCCGCTCTCCATCTACCTCGGCTATCTCGGGCACAAGGCGGCCAACGTCCCCGTCGTCCGTGGGATCGACCCGCCCGAGGAGCTCTTCGAGATCGATCCTGCCAAGATCGTCGGCCTGACGATCGACGCGGAGCGGCTCGGTGAGATACGCACCGCTCGCGTGAGAAGCATGGGCGCGCCGCGCAAGCGTTACGCGGAGCTCGAGGCGATCTACGCCGAGCTCGACGAGGCGGCCGCGCTCCATCGCCGGCTCCGCTGTCCGGTCATCGACGTCTCGGAGCTCTCCGTGGAGGAGACCTCGATGCGGATCATCCGGCTCGTCGAGCGGCGCAAGCGGGCGGCGAAGCCGTGAGCGACGAGAGCCGCCCCCGGAGCCCGTACGGCGTACCAGGCGAGCCGCCGCTTCGCCACCGGTTTCGTCCGCCCCCGGGAGGCTGCGGCGATCTGCGCGAGAAGGGATGGGTGCCGCTGCCTCGATTTGCGCTGTGGTGGTTCCTGCTCCTCCTCGGCGATCTGGTCTTCTACGTGCTCCTCACGCCGATCTGGCTTGGGCTTCGTGCGGCCGCGTGGGCCGCCGAGCTCAAGTCTCGCGCTTCGAGTCGAGCCGATAGACGTCGCCTCTGAGCGACATGACGTAGATACGCCGCGCCCCGTCGACGCCGAAGCTCGTCAGCTCGGGAACGACGAGCCCGAGGTCGCCCGACGCCTTCACCTGCGCGCGCTCGGCCTCGAGCGCGGTGATCTTCCCGGAGCAGAAGTCGCCGAACAGATATCGGCCCGCGAGGGCGGGCAGCCGCGGGTCACGCGCGACGACACCCCCGATCACCGCGCACGCATCGTCCCCGCGCGGATACTCCAGAAGTGGAGGCACGGGGCGGCTGCAGGTCGTCGTGGCATCGAACGGGAGGGTGCCTTCGAAGCACGGCCAGCCGAGGTTGGCGCCCGACTCGTCGAGCGGGACGAGGTCGACCTCCTCGCGACGCTCGTTCCCCGCGTCTGCAATGAACATCGATCGGGTCACCGCGTCGATCCAGAACCGCCAGGGGTTGCGGAGCCCATATGCCCAGATCTCGGGCCGCACGCCGTCGAGGCCCACGAACGGATTGTCGGCGGGCACCGCGTACGGATCGCCCTTGCGCGGGTCGATTCTCAAGATGTTCCCGAGGAGATCGTCACGCCTCTGCGCGAAGTACCCGGGCGGGTTGAGGACGCCGCTGTCACCGTCGCCAATCGACGCGTAGAGGAAGTCGTCGGGGCCGAACTGGAGCATGCCGCCGTTGTGGTTCTCCCATGGCTTCACGATCGTGAGTAGGGTCCGCTCGCTGTACGGATCGGCGAGCTCGGGATCGGTCGGATGCCGCCGGAACTCGCTGATCCGGATGTCGCCGTTTCCCTGGGTCGAGTTGTAGAAGACGTAGAAGCGGCCGCTTACGGCGTAGTCCGGCGCGAACGCGATCGAGAGCAGGCCCGGCTCGCTCGAGAGCTTCACTTCGTCACGCAGGTCGAGAAACGGCTCGGGCAGCGTGATCCCGTCGCGAACGATTCGCACGGCGCCCGTCTGCTCGACGACGAAGATCCGGCGAGTGTCGCCTGGAGGTGCCGTCACGAGAACCGGACGCTCGAACGTCCCGACACGGGTCAGCATGGCGGCATCGGACGTATCGACCGGTGGCGGATTGGGCGCCGGCGGCGGCTTCCTCGAGACCCCGAACACGCCACTCATCCCCAGACCGGCGTGACCTGGAACAGAGCAGAGAAAGCGGAAGGCTCCCTTCTTGGCGAACGACACGGTGATCGCCTGGGTCTCGCCCGGCTCCAGGAGCCGCGAGTGCCGGCTCCTCAGCACGAAGTCGTGAACGGTGCTCCCGCGGTTGTGCACGACGAATCGCACCTTCGACCCGGCGGGCACCGACTTGCGCGAAAGGGCAAACGCAAAGTCGCGAGCATTCACCTGCACGGTTATCGTCCTCGAGCTTGCGGCGACTGTCGATCCGGGCAGGAGCGCGCACATGCAGAGGGCAACGCTCGCGGTGGTAATCAAGACGAACCTCCCCCTCGGCACGGTCCCCAAGGCTACGCCAGAAGACTCTTACGTTGCCGCTTAGTGCTCCCCGCCGCAAGTACGCCCGCGCTTCGCGCGGCTGCGAACACTTCTTATGCCGTCGTCCTCGGTCGCGCCAATATTCTCGAATATTGGCGCTCCCTGCGTCCTAGGCCTGCTCGGTTCTCGCCGGCGAATCACGACCGCATTTACGGTGGGAAGCACTTAGAGAAGCTCTGCGATCAGCCCCGCCGCCCGGGCTGCGCCGTCGGTCTCCACCGGCCGATAGTCGACATCGCGGCCCACCTCGTCGGCGATCGCTGCGGCGATCACCTCAGGCGTCGCCGTCTCGAAGTCCATGCACCGCCCGGCCCCGTAGCGCTCGAGCCGGTGACGGACGTGGAGATTCTGCTCGAAGTGGTGCCGGAGAGGGAAGTAGAGAAACGGCCGGCGGTTCGCCGTGAGCTCCATTGCCGTCGTCAGTCCACCCTGAACGACCGCGAGGTCACAGGCCGCGAGGTGCCGGTAGAGCTGGTGCACGTACTGCCTTACCTCGAGCCCGTCGTGGGACGGCAGCGTCGCCGGATCGATCCGCGGGCCCGCGACGACGACCATCCGGAGCGCCGGCACACGTTCTTTGGCCTCCGGGTACGCCGCGATCACCCGCCGCAGGAGATCGCCACCGACGCCCGAGCCGCCGACGGTGACGATGCACACCTGCTCGTCTTCGCCGTACCCGAGCTCATGGCGCAATCGCTCGCGCTCGCCGAGCTCGGCAGGGTCGAACCCTGTGACGTAACCGGCGAACGAGAAGTGCTCGTCCGTCCAGTCGCGGATCCGAGGCAGCTCAGGACCGAAGCTGTCGGGGACGATGTCGTCGGCGTCGCCGACGAAGATCGCCCGGTCGCGGACACGCGGGAAGCGGGCGATGTGCTCGATCATCTCCGCGTTGTAGTCGGCGGTTACGAATGCCTCCCGCTCACCGCCGTCGGCAATCGGCAGCCAGCCCACGAAGTCCGTCAGCCAGACGTACGCCGCCCGCTTCTGCTCCGGGTTCTCGTGCAGGTAGTAGTCGAGCTCCCAGGCCTCGTCCCCGATCCAGAGGTCGTACTGCTCCTCGCGGACGAGGTCGTGGAAGACCATGAAGTTCGAGAGCAGGATCTCGTCCATTCGGCGGATGGCCTGGAAGCAGTGCAGGTCGTGCTCGGCGGACTCGCTCTCGATGTGCGCGGACTCGTTCGCGAGATAGGCGCTGGCAGGATGGACACGCTCCCCGCGCGCCGCGAGCACTCTCGTGACAGGATCCTGGGCGAGCCAGTCGATCTCGAGGTCGGGGTGCAGCTTGCGCAGCTCGTCCGCAATTGCGGCGTCGCGCTGCGCGTGGCCGAGCCCGATCGGCGACGAGATGTAGAGCGCACGCTTGGTACGCGATTTGCCGCGCACCCAGCTACGCGGGGGCGCCGGCGGACTGATGAAGTCGCGGAGGAGCAGGTTGACCTTGACGGGGTCGCGGGCATGGGGCAGATGTCCGGAGCCCTCGAGCACCGTGAGCGCGCCGTTCGCCAGCTCTGCGAGCCGTGCGCCCGAGGCGCAGGGTCGTACGGCGTCGTCGCTGCCGTGGATCACGAGCACCGGACGATCGATACGGACGAGGAGCTCGCGCACGCTCTCCTCGTCCGTGAGCCGCGGTGCGAGCTGAGTCGCGACGAGCGTCTCTGTGTCCGTCTCGAGCCCCCATCCGACAGCGTCCTCGTGCTGCTTGGTGGAGTGTGGCTCGCTCAACACTTCGGAGAAGAAGAACTCGAGGAAGTCCTCGTAGTCCTGGAGCCAGTAGTTGCTGTTCCACTTCTCCCAGCCGTTGTATTCCTCGCGCGGCTCCACGAACTCCTGAGCCGCTCGCCTGCGCGGCGGAACCGGAGGCAGCGGCAAGGCCGGCGCGATGAACACCATCCCCGCGACCCGCTGAGGGTGGGCCGCTCCGAACAGCAGCGAGCGTTCGGCGCCGCGCGACAGCGATACCAGCACCGCCCGCTCCGTCGCGGTCGCGTCCATGACCGCGAGCGCGTCGGCGGCGAACTCCTGCTCGACGTAGGCCTCCGGCTCCAGCGGCCGGTCGGAGCGCCCGTTACCCCGCCCGTCGAACGTGAGCACACGGC
>JBOHBA010000306.1:0-11215 GCA_050698095.1 Gaiellaceae bacterium | reverse complement strand
CTCGGCGCTGTGCTCCTGCGTGAGCGTGCGTGGGTCGACCTCGGGTTCCTCCTGGCGACGTTCGCCGGCTCCGCCATCGCGGTTGCTTTGCTGAAGGATTGGTTCGGCCGCGCGCGGCCCGACATCGGGAGTGCGGTCGAGCTTCCATCCTCGGCGTCGTTTCCGAGCGGCCATGCGACCGCAGCTGTCGCGAGCCTCGGAGCTGCTGCTGTACTCATTGCGGAGCGGCTGCCGCCGGGGCGGACGCGCGTCGTGCTCTGGACGATCTTCGTTGCCGCCGGCTGCCTCGCGATCGGCCTCTCGCGTATTGCGCTCAACGTCCACTACGTGACGGACGTTCTCGCCGGCTATTGCCTCGGCCTTGCGTGGCTGGCCGCGTGCCTCCTCGCGCGCGAACGCCTCCGGGCGTCAGGCTAAGGTGTTCGACATGGCCGAGGTAGACGGCAAGCCGCTCGACCAGCGTCTCGAGGAAATCGGGGCCCAGCTCGCCTGGGTCCGTGATTACCTTTGACCCGGACCGCCTAGCGCGCCGCCGCGCCGAGCTCGAGGACGCGATGGGCGCGCCCGGGTTCTGGGACGACCAGTCCGGCGCTGCACGCATCTCCACCGAGCACTCGCGGATCACGCGCAAGCTCGAGCGCTACGAGCGCCTGAGCGGCGAGTATCAAGACGCGAGCGAGCTGCTCGCGCTCGGCGAGGACGAGGACGAGATCGGACAGCTCGTGGCCTCGCTCGAAGGTGAGCTCGGGCGGCTCCAAGAGGACGCGCTCTTCACCGGCCAGTACGACGCGGGCGACGCGATCTTCGAGGTGCACGCGGGGACGGGAGGCACCGACGCCCAGGACTGGGCGGACATGCTCCTGCGCATGTACCTGCGCTGGACGGCCGACCGTGGCTTCGAGACCGATATTCTCGAGGCGAGCCCAGGGGAGGAGGCGGGCCTGAAGTCGACGACGGTCGCCGTCCGCGGCGAGAACGCATACGGCACGCTGAAAGCCGAGCGCGGCGTCCACCGGCTCGTACGGCTCTCGCCGTTCGACGCCGCGCACAGGCGGCACACGGCTTTCGCGCAGGTTGTCGTAGCCCCGCTTCTCGCCGACGACGCTCCGATCCAGGTCGACGATGCCGACCTGCGGATCGACACGTATCGTTCGAGCGGCGCCGGTGGGCAGCACGTCAACAAGACGGACTCGGCCGTCCGCATCACGCACCTCCCGACCGGCATCGTCGTCCAGTGCCAGAACGAGCGCTCGCAGACCTCGAACAAGCAGACGGCGCTTCGCATCCTCAAGTCACGTCTGGCCGAGCTCGAGGAGGAGAAGCGTGAGGCCGAGCTGGCCCGCGAGCGAGGCGCCGCGCAGGACATCGGCTTCGGGAGTCAAATCCGCTCATACGTGCTCCACCCGTACCAGCTCGTCAAGGACCACAGGACCGACCACGAGGTCGGGAACGCGCAGTCGGTCCTCGACGGCGCGCTCGACGGCTTCGTCCACTCCTACCTCCTTGCCAAAGCGGCGGGGAAGGTTCTTTAGTGGTCGCTCCGGGAAATACGGCACTGCTTGGCCGGCTGCAAACGCTTCGCATCGCGTCGTCCTCAGTCGCCCCGATATCCACCGATATCGGGACTCCCTGCGTCCTAGCGCTGCTCGGTTTTCGCGCGGCCAATCAGCACCGGACTTCCCGGAGAGACCACTAGCGTGTCGGCTACAATCGGCGCTCCCCCCGAACCGGAGCAGCCGTCGCAGGCTGCCTCAGCTCTTCGCCCGGTGTTGGACGACGACTTGGAGACAGACGGAACGATGACGGCCTTGGCCGAGCCAGAGACGAGCGCAGAGCTGCTCCCCGCAGTCGCCGACCCGAGCGGCTCCACGATGATCGTCTTCGAGGGCGTGAGGAAGGTCTACGAGCCCAACGTCACTGCTCTCGCCGGAGTCTCGTTCACGATCGACAAGGGCGAGTTCGTCTTCGTCGTCGGAGCGTCGGGCTCGGGCAAGTCCACCGTGATCCGGCTCCTCCTCAAGGAGATCGAGCCCACGGACGGCAGAATTATCGTCGGAGGGCGCGATCTCGGGCGGCTCAAGGGCTCGAAGGTTCCGCTCCTGCGGCGAAATCTCGGCTGCGTCTTCCAGGACTTCAAGTTGCTGCCGAACCGGACGGCCGCCGAGAACATCGGGTACGCGCTGCGTGTCCAGGGCGAGTCGAGCGCGCAGATCCGCAAGAAGGTCCCCGAGGTCCTGAACCTCGTCGGGCTCGCGCACAAGATGAACTCGCGCCCGGAGGAGCTCTCGGGCGGCGAGCAGCAGCGCGTCTCGATCGCGCGCGCGTTCGTGAACCATCCGCCGCTTCTCATCTGCGACGAGCCCACCGGGAACCTCGATCCCGATACGTCAGTCGGGATCATGCAGCTCCTCTATCGCATCAACCGCACCGGCACGACGATCCTCATGGTCACGCACGACCGGGAGATGGTCGACAAGATGCGCAAGCGCGTCATCGCGCTCGAGGCCGGGCGGCTCGTGCGCGACGAGCGGCGTGGGGGGTACACGGAGGAATGACGCGGTTCCGGCTCGTGCTCTCGGAAGCAGTCAAGTCGATCGGCGCGAACGTGTCGACCACTGTCGCCTCCGCGGTCTCGGTGCTCATCGGGATGTTCCTGATCGGGGTCTTCATCGGCCTCGGCACCTGGCTCGTGTCGTGGTCGGACGACAAGAAGCGCGAGCTCGCGGTGCATGTCTTCATCAGAGATGGCGCGACTCCCAAGCAGGTCGACCAGCTCCGCGTCCTTCTCGAGTCGGACGATCGCGTCATGCCCGGTGGAATCGACTTCGTCTCGAAGGCCGACGCGCTCGCGATCATGCGCAAGCGCAATCCCGAGCTGACCCAGAATCTCGTCTCGAACCCGCTGCCGGCGTCGTACGACGTTCTCCCGAAGAACGGCGAAGACACCGAGGCGATCGCGCTTGCCGTACAGAGCTCGAAGCTCGCTGCGGTCGGAGAGGTTCGCTGGGGCAAGGAGGTCTCGCAGCGAATTCTCCAGATCGCGCGGGCGATCCAGGTCGTCTTCCTCATCGCAGTCGTGATCCTGCTCGGCGCCTCGACGATCCTGATCGCCAACACGATTCGCCTCTCGATCTTCGCGCGGCGGCGCGAGATCGAGGTGATGAAGCTCGTGGGGGCGACGAACTGGTTCGTCCGCGGGCCGTTCATGCTCGAGGGCGTGCTGACCGGGCTCGTGGGCTCCCTCGCCGCGGTGCTCCTCCTCTTCGTCGGCCGCGAGATCGCGATTCCCCAGATCCTCGGCCACATCCAAGACGATCCCGACGTGCGAGCGCTCGCGTTCACCTGGACGGCGGTCATCTTGATCGCGGTCGGTCTCGGCATCGGCGCGCTCGGCTCGGGCTTGACGCTGCGCCGCTTCCTGCGGGTCTGAAGCCGGCCCAAAACTCGGACCAGGTAACAGGCTGTTACAAGGTTCCCGGAGGTACGGTGCGCCGATGCGCGCACGCCGACAACCGAGAGGTCGCCAGAAGCGGCCGAGCCGCTCCGAGCGTGCACGTCATCGGCCGGCGCAGGCGGTGAAGCTGGCCGAGGGCAGGATCGCGACCTCGCTGCCCTCGCGGCGGGAGCCTCCTGCGCGCGTCGTGGCTCATCTCGGCCCGACGAACTCGGGCAAGACCTACGCGGCCCTCGAGGAGCTCGCGGAGAAGGGCTCGGGCGTCTACGCGGGCCCGCTGCGGATGCTCGCGCAGGAGGCGCACCGGCGTCTCGGCGAGCGCATCGGCGCGGAGAACGTCGGCCTCGTGACCGGCGAAGAGCGCGTCAACGAGCGCGCTCCCGTGATCTGCTCGACGGTCGAGATGGCGCCGTCAGGCGGCGATCTCCTCGTCCTGGACGAGGTTCAGTGGGCCGACGACACCGAGCGCGGGTCCGCGTGGACGAGGCTGCTCCTCGCGGGCGAGTACCGCGAGATCCTCCTGCTCGGCGCGCTCGACGCGCTCCCGCTCGTCGAGCGGGCGTTTCCGGAGGTCGAGCTGAAGGTGTTCGAGCGCAAGCTCCCGCTCGAGTTCGTGGGCGCGCGAACGCTCCGCTCGCTCGGCGCCGGCACGGTCGTCGTGGCCTTCAGTCGCAAGGCCGTGCTCGCGCTCGCCGGCGAGGTGAACCGCCTGCATCCGGGTCGAGTCGCCGTGCTCTACGGCGCGATGCCGCTGGCCTCGCGACGGGAGGAGATCGACCGCTTTCTCTCGGGAGCGGCGGATGTCTGCGTGGCCACCGACGTTCTCGGTCACGGCGTGAACCTCCCCTGCGAGACCCTTCTCTTCGCCGAGACGACGAAGTTCGACGGCGAGGAGAGGCGCGACCTCCTCCCGTGGGAGCTCGCGCAGATCGCAGGGCGAGCTGGACGCTTCGGGCTCGTCGAGCGCGGGCACGTCGGCGTGCTCGCTGGGCTCGGTTGGGGTGTCTCCGATCCAGAGCTCGTCGAGACGGCGCTCGAGCCCCATGTTCCGCTCCCCGGCGGCTACCTGGGGTACCGAGTGGTCGACGAGGCGCGCATCCGCCCGCGACTCTCCGATCTCGGCGTGAGCGACCCGGCGCAGCTCGACGCCGCGCTTGTCGCCTGGCACCGGGTCGCGCTTCGCGAGTGGGCATTCGAGAGCTGGCTCGCAGTCGAGTCCCTGCAGCCGCTTCGCCTTCGACTCGAAGCCGTCCAGCGTAGACTCGCCGAGCGGGGGCGGCGGATCTCGCTCGACGACACATGGAAGCTCGTCAACGCTCCTGTGGACGAGGACGGTCTCGAGCTCCTCTCGACGTTTGCTCTCGCGCTGGCCGGAGACCGCATCGCGCGGCCGCATCTCATGTTCCTCCTCGACACCGCTCGCCTGCGCGGCGCCTCGCTCGAGGACGCCGAGCAGGCGGGGCGCGAAGCGAGCATCCTGCGCTGGTTCGCGCTGCAATATGCGGACGTCGGCGGCGTCACGATCGAGCGAGCGGCCGCCCTCGAGGAAGCCGCCGCGCAGCGGGTCGTCGCCCGGCTGCGCGTGGAGGTCGAGTCGCCGACGATCGGGCGCTGCCGCTCGTGCGGCCGGTCGTGCGCTCCCTGGTTCCCGCTCTGCGAGCGCTGCGCAGGCATCTCGGCGCGGTCCTGATATGAACCTGCTGTGACTCCTGACGAGATCCGTGCGATCCCACTCTTCTCGGGCGCGAGTGACGCTGCCCTCGAGCGGGTGGCGAGATCCGCCGGAGAGATGACGTCCGAGGCGGGACAGATACTCGCCTTGCAGGGTGATCCGGGTTCGGGGATGTTCGTGATTCTCGACGGGATGGTCTCCGTCGAGTGGCGTGGTGGCTCGGTCGAGCTTGGACCCGGAGACTTCTTCGGTGAGCTCACGCTCCTCTCGCCCGGCGGCACGCGAGTCGCGCGCGTGCGGGCATCGAGTCGGGTCAAATCCTTGGCGATCCCGCGGGACGACGCTCTCGCGATCGTCGAGTCGGAGCCGACAGTCGCACTCGCGATGCTGAAGGAGATCGCCCGCCGCTTCGCCAGCGCGCTACCCGACTCGTAGGGGCGAGATATATCTCGCCCCTACACTCCCCGGCGTGGCCCAGCCGGCTGAAACCAAGCTGATCGCCGACAACCGGCGCGCGCGCCGGGACTACGAGCTGATCGAGCGAGTCGAGGCCGGTGTCGTCCTCACGGGCTCCGAGGTGAAATCCGCTCGTGACGGCAAGGTGCAGCTCGGGCAAGCCTATGCCGACATCCGCGGGAGCGAGGCCTGGCTCGTCGGCGCGTCGATCGCGGAGTACGTGCAAAGTGGCGGAACCGGCCACGTCTCCGATCGCGAGCGGAAGCTTCTTCTTCATCGACGCGAGATCGACTCGCTCTATGCAAAGGTGCGCGAGAAGGGGCTGACACTCGTGCCGACCCGCATGTACTTCAAGGACGGTCGCGTGAAGGTCGAGATCGCGCTCGCGCGCGGGCGCGAGCGCGCGGACAAGCGGCGGGTCATCGCCGACCGCGACGCCCAGCGTCAGATCGAGCGCGCGCTCAAGCGCCGGCGTTGAAGAAATCAATAGTCGGTGTCAGGCACCGGCCACAAATGCCGCACGGTTCCTTGGCGAACTCTCGCGGTGTCTGACACCCGTGGTGGCGCGCGGCGGCGAGGAGTATTACGCTCGCGGTGCTGTCGACGGGGAAAAGGAGGGCCGATGCGAAAAGTGGCGTTTACCGCAAACGGCGTACGTCACGAGCTGGAGGTCGAACCGCGTGAGCTGCTCGTCTACGTTCTCCGCGAACGACTCGGGCTCACGGGCACGAACGTGGGCTGCGACACGTCGTCGTGCGGGGCGTGCACGGTGCTCGTGAGCGGCGAGGCCGTGAAGTCCTGCACCATGCTCGGCGTCCAAGCCGACGGGATGGAGATCACGACGATCGAAGGCCTCGCGACGAACGGCGATCTCCATGCAGTTCAGCAGGCTTTCCACGACCACCATGCGCTCCAGTGCGGCTACTGCACTCCGGGGATGGTGTTGGCGGCAGTCAGCCTGATCGAGGCCGGTGAGGCGACCGACGAGGCCGCGATCCGCGAGGGACTCGAGGGCAACCTCTGCCGCTGCACCGGGTACCACAACATCGTCGCGGCCGTGGCCGACGTGGCGGGGGTGGCGTAGATGTCCGTCACCGAGACGAAGGGGTTCGTCGGCACGTCCGTCAAGCGGAAAGAGGACGCCTCGCTTCTTCGTGGGCGCACGACTTTCGTGGACAACCTGACGCTGCCGGCGACCGCGTTCATGGCGATGGTCCGCAGCCCGTATCCACATGCTCGGATCAAGAGCATCAAGCTCGACACGGCACGTACGGCCGAGGGTGTCGTCGCGGCGTTCAGCGGCGCCGATCTCGCCGGCGACTGGGCCGGCGGGCTTCCCTGCGCCTGGCCTGTGACCGAAGACATCAAGATGCCGCCTCATTTCCCGCTCGCCGTCGACGAGGCGCGCTTTCAGGGAGACGGCGTCGCAGTCGTCATTGCGGACAGCCGAGCGCTCGCCAAGGACGCGGCCGAGCTCGTGGAGGTCGAGTACGAGCAGTTGCCGTCAATCGCGGAAGTCGAGAAGGCGCTCGAGGACGGAGCGCCGCTTGTCCACGCCGATCTCGGAACGAACGAGTGCTACGTCTGGAAGCTCGACGCGGGCGACGTCCAGGCGGCCATCGACGCGGCTGACGTCGTCCTCACGCGGCGATATTTCCAGCCGCGCCTGATACCCAACGCCATCGAGCCGCGGGCAGTGCTCGCACAGGTCGGTCCTACCGACGACGTCACGCTGTGGTCGGCGACGCAGATTCCGCACATCCTGCGCCTCGCTCTCCAGCTCGTGCTCGGGATTCCCGAGGCGAAGATCCGCGTCATCGCCCCGGATGTGGGCGGCGGATTCGGGTCGAAGCTGAACGTCTATGCGGAGGAGGCCCTCGCGGTCACCCTCGCGAGACGGCTCGGTCGCCCCGTCAAATGGACCGAGGAGAGAGCCGAGAATTACCAGGCGACGATCCACGGACGCGACGTCGTGCACGAGCTGACGTTCGCCGCGAACAAGGACGGGAGGATCACCGCGGTCAAATCGGAGGCGAAGTGCGCGATGGGCGCCTACCTCCAGCTCGTCACGCCGGGCATTCCGCTGCTCGGGGCCTGGATCTACTCGGGACCGTACGAGATCCCGAACTACAGCGTCACGTTTACGGGCGTCTTCACGAACACGACGCCGACGGATGCGTACCGTGGCGCCGGCCGGCCGGAGGCGACGTACGTCATCGAGCGCACGATCGACGCGCTCGCGAGAGAGCTCGGCATGGATCCTGTGGGGCTTCGGCGCAAGAACTTCGTCAAGGAGTTTCCGCACACGATGGCTTCGGGACTGACGATCGACTCCGGCGACTACGAGGCCTCGCTCGATCGACTGCTCGAGCTGCTCGACCTGGACGCGGTTCGCGACGACCAGGCAAAGCGTCGGGCGCAAGGGGATGCGAAGCAGATCGGGGTCGGCTTCTCGACGTACAACGAGATGTGCGGCCTCGCCCCGTCCCGCATCCTGGGCGCGATTCGGTACGTCGCAGGCGGCTGGGACTCGGCAACGATCCGCTTCCAGCCGCTCGGCTCGGTTCAGGTCGTGACCGGGACCTCGCCCCACGGGCAGGGCCACGAGACGACCTGGGCGCAGATCGTCGCCGACCAGCTCGGCGTAGGGGTCGACGACGTCGAGGTGCTGCACGGCGACACCGCCGTCTCCCAGCAAGGGCTGGACACGTATGGGAGCCGCTCGCTGTCCGTCGGCGGAATCGCCCTCTACCACGCGAGTCAGAAGGTGATCGCCAAGGCGCAGAAGATCGTCGCGCATCAGCTCGAGGTGTCCGAGGACGATCTCGAGTTCGCGGACGGAGCCTTCAGCGTGAAAGGATCGCCGGATCGGTCGATGACGATTCAGGGGGCCGCCTTCGCCGCGTTTGCGGCTCACAATCTTCCGGACGGCATGGAGCCCGGGCTCGAGGAAACCGCCGCCTACGACCCGGCGAACTTCTCGTGGCCCGGCGGTGCCCACGCCGCGGTCGTGGAGGTGGACACCGAGACTGGTGACACGCGGCTCGTCCGCTACGTCGCGGTCGACGACGTCGGCAATCCCGTCAACCCGCAGATCATCGACGGGCAGGTGCACGGCGGCGTCACGCAGGGAATCGCCGCCGCGCTGTACGAGGAAGGCGTCTATGACGAAGAGGGCAACCTCCTGACGACGACGATGACCACCTATCTCGTGCCGTCGGCAGCGGAGCTGCCCTCGTACGAGACGGATCGAATCGAGACCCATGCCGACAACCCGCTGGGAGTGAAGGGCGTGGGGGAGACGGGGACGATCGCCGCCGCTCCTGCGGTCATCAATGCCGTGGTCGACGCCCTCTCGCATCTCGGAGTCACCGACATCCAGATGCCGGCTACGCCAGAGCGAGTCTGGCGCGCAATCGAGGAGGTGAGGTCGTGATCCCCGCGGCGTTCGACTACGAGATCGCCGAGAGCACGGAGCACGCGATCGAGCTGCTTGGAGAGAGGGAGGACCCGAAGCTGCTGGCGGGTGGGCATTCGCTGCTGCCGGCGATGAAGCTTCGGATCGCCCGGCCGGCGGTGCTGGTGGACGTGGGGCGGCTCGCCGAGCTCTCGTACGTGCGCGAGGACGGCGATCGCATTGCGATCGGAGCGCTCACGCGACACAAGGACGTCGCAGGCGCCGCGCTTCTGCAGGAGCACTGCGGGATCGTGGCGCACACGGCAGGGCAGGTCGGCGATCCCCAGGTTCGCCACCGCGGCACGATCGGCGGCTCGATCGCGCACGGCGACCCCGCTTCTGACCTGCCGACGGTCGTGCTCGCGCTCGACGGCGAGCTCGTCGCCCGCGGCCCGGGCGGCGAGCGGTCGATCCCGGCGCGGGAGTTCTTCACCGGCGTCTTTCAGACGGCGCTCGCGCCCGACGAGATGCTCGTGGAGGTCCGCGTGCCGAAGCTCGGTGAGGCGGGCTGGTCGTACACGAAGATGAGCCGTCGCGCCCAAGACTGGGCGACAGTCGCCGTTGCGGCGATCGCCGAGCGCTCGAACGGCTCGATCGGGAAAGCCTCGATCGGACTCACGAACATGGGCGGGACGCCGCTTCGGGCGGCCGCGACCGAAGGGGCCATCGGAAGCGGAAGCTCGATCGACGAGGCCGCCGCCCTGGCCGCAGACGGCACGGAGCCGTCCTCCGACCACGCTGCGAGCGCCGACTTCCGTCGGCATCTCGCTCGCGTGCTCACGAAGCGGGCGCTCGAGGAGGCCACCGCGAGGTAACGGTTGGGGTCAGGTCCCGCTTGTTGCGCCGCAGGTGCGACAAACGAGACCTGACCCCCGTGTTGCTAGGCCAGAGCGCGGATCGGCGCCGGCACCATCTCGAACGTTCTCGCCAGGATGTCGTCCTCGCTGATGCCCTCCGCCACGATGAGGCGGTGACGGAGCACGTACGGGGCGACCTCGCGAATGTCGTCCGGCGTGACCTCGTCGCGGCCGCTGAGCCGCGCGATCGCCTTCGCCGCGCTCGCGAGGTGCATGAGCCCGCGTGAGCTGACGCCGAGCTCGACACCGGGAAGGTCGCGGGTCTGGCGTGCGATCGAGACCATGTAGCGCCCGACCTCTTCCGGCAGCAGGGTCGCGTCCAGCTCGTCGCGTGCGCGATCGAGACCGACGACACCGAGGAGCGGACGAACCTCTCCGAGCATGTCCGGCGCGACGCCGCGGTGCGGGAGATCGAGCATCTGGTACTCGCTGTCCGCGTCCGCGTACTCGAGCACGATCTTGAAGAGAAACCGGTCGAGCTGCGACTCGGGGAGCTCGAACACGTCGCCGCGCTCGTACGGGTTCTGCGTCGCGATGACGAGGAACGGATCGGGGAGCTTGTGCGCCCGGCCGTCGTGCGTGACCTGCCGCTCCTGCATCGCCTCGAGCAGCGCCGCCTGCGTGCGCGGCGGGGTGCGGTTGATCTCATCCGCGAGAAGCACGTTGGTGAAGACCGCGCCCGGGAGAAACGTCGGCTCGCCCATCTTGAGCACCGTCGAGCCCATCAGCTCGGCGGGCGAGGTGTCCGGCGTGAACTGGATGCGCTTGAAGGTCGCGCCCAGCATGTGCGCCGTCGCGCGTGCGAGCAGCGTCTTGGCGCTTCCCGGCGGGCCCTCCAGCAGGACGTGCCCGCGCGCCAGCGCCGCGACGAGCATGAGCTCGACTGCCCGCTCCTGTCCGATGACGACCTTCGCGATCTCGGTCTTCGCCTGCTCGCGCAGCTCCCCGAGGCTCTGATACGGCGCCTCCACAATCAATGCCACAGTCCTATCCCTCCCAAACTCTCCCATGCGTGCCGCCAAGCTTAGCGCTGCCTGGCGACGCTCCTCGCGGACTCCCCAGCCCGCGCCTCATTCGCACTATCGACGCGAGCCCGGCATGCGTCAACCCCGAGGCGAAGCCTAGATGCGTGATCGGAAATTCACGCGGGCCGGATGACGGCCACGACACTGCGCCGGATCGCCGCCCTCGCGCGTCGCACAGGCTCTCGAGCCTGCACGACGCGTGAGTGCGACGCCCGTCTTGGTCGTGACCGCCCCCGGCTGCGCGCCAATTTCCGATCAAGCATCCAGATGCTGTCCGCGAACCGGGCCGAAAGG